>CAZAII010000016.1:0-12624 GCA_964485165.1 uncultured archaeon
GATCTACACAGGTGTCACCATCGCGGAGTACTTCCGTGACATGGGGCTCGATGTCGCGCTGATGGCAGACTCGACTTCGCGGTGGGCTGAGGCGATGCGGGAGGTTTCCGCACGTCTTGAGGAGATGCCCGGCGAAAGAGGCTATCATGCCTACCTGGCGTCAAGGCTCGCGGAGTTCTACGAGCGCGCTGGAAGGGTCGAACCTCTCGGACCTGAATCTCCTGGTTCGGTTTCGATCATCGGAGCGGTTTCACCCCCGGGAGGAGATTTCTCCGAGCCGGTCACCCAGAACACTCTCCGTGTCGTCAAGAACTTCTGGGCACTGGACACCGACCTCGCGGAGAAACGCCACTTCCCTGCTATTTCATGGGATGATTCCTACTCGGGCTACAGCGAGATGCTTTCCGACTACTTCGAGGAGGAGACCAGTGACGACTGGGCGGAGAAGATACAGGAGATGCGCGACCTTCTACAGCAGGACTCGGACCTACAGGAGACCGTGCAGCTGGTAGGTAAAGACGCCCTGCCCGACAGGGAGCGTCTGACCCTTGAGATAGCGACGATGATCAAGCAGTTCTACCTCCAGCAAAACGCTTTCCACGATGTCGACCAGTACTCCAGCCCGCAGAAGACATACGACATACTCTCGCTCATCCTTGACTGGGGTGAGGGCGCTCGTGAGGCGCTTGAAGAGGGCGCTCTCGTCGAGGACATAGTGGCTCTTGACTCACGTAACCGGATAAGCGAGGTCAAAATCACCGATGACTACTCCCAGGTAGAAGAAGAGATTCGTGAGGAGATGGAAAGGGAGTTTGAAGAGGTAGTCGAGCAGTAGAGGTGGATATTATGAAACGAAATTCAAAGAATTTCTCGTTCAGGAAGGAATCACGGAGTGATTTCGAATGACACAGGAAGAATACCAGACTATAGAACAGGTCAAGGGACCACTAGTTTTCGTTGAGAAAACCCGAGACATCGCCTACGGTGACATCGTCGAGATCGAGACAGCTGAAGGCGAGGTCAAGAAAGGAGAGGTGCTTGAGACCTCGAAGGACGTCGTAGTTGTTCAGGTCTACGAGGAGACCCAGGGCATCGGGAGAGACGCAAGAGTCCGGTTCATGGACGAGAACGTCAAGATGCCGCTGACAGAAGACCTGCTCGGCCGCATACTTGACGGCACCGGCGACCCTATCGACGGCGGCCCGGAGATCGTCCCCGAGGAGGAAAGGGAGATCGTCGGGAACGCTATCAACCCGCAGTCCCGTGAACTTCCCGAAGACTTCATCCAGACAGGGGTTTCCACGATCGACGTCATGAACACGCTTGTCCGGGGACAGAAACTGCCGATCTTCTCCGGGTCAGGCCTCCCACACAACGAGCTGGCGATGCAGATCGCACGCCAGGCCGAGGTGAAAGGGAGCGGTGAGGACTTCGCTGTTGTCTTTGCAGGCATGGGTATCACGGAGGAGGAGTCGCAGGACTTCATCAGAGAGTTCCGGGAGACCGGTGCGCTGGAGCGCTCTGTCGTCTTCCTCAACAAGGCGGACGATCCGGCACCGGAGCGTCTCATCACACCACGTCTCGCGCTCACTACCGCTGAATACCTTGCCTACGACCAGGGTATGCACGTCCTGGTCATCCTGACTGACATGACGAACTACTGCAATGCCCTGCGTGAAGTTTCCGCGGCGCGTGAAGAAGTGCCGGGACGGAGAGGATACCCGGGATACATGTATACCGACCTCGCGATGCTCTACGAGCGCGCGGGAATCATCGAAGGCCGTGAAGGATCGGTCACCCAACTTCCGATACTTACCATGGTCGGAGACGACATCACCCATCCAATCCCCGATCTGACCGGCTACATCACCGAGGGCCAGATAGTTGTCGACAGGGACCTCGACAACCAGGGCGTGAAACCCCCGGTTAACGTGCTGCCCTCGCTTTCCCGTCTCATGGACAACGGCATAGGAGAAGGGTTCACGCGAAAGGACCATCCTGATGTCTCCGACCAGCTGTACGCCCTCTACGCTGAGGGGCAGTCCCTCAGGGACCTCGTCGCCATCGTCGGCGAAGACGCATTGAGCGAGAAGGATGAACGCGTCCTGGAGTTCACAAACCAGTTCGAGGAGAGGTTCGTCTCCCAGGGAAACCGTGAGGACAGGAGCATCGAAGAGTCTCTCCGGCTGGCGTGGGACCTGCTCTCTATCCTGCCGGAGGAAGAGCTGATCAGGATCGATTCTGAGCTCAGGGAGAAATACCTTGAAAACGAAGACTCAGGTGAAAGCGAGTAGGTGTCACCCATGGAAGAGAGTGTTTCGGAAGCGAGGAACCTGCTGGGCGAGAATGATCGGCGCGGACTAGATTTTTTCGAGAATGCCTTGAGACATGCCGTCCGAGTTCAGGTATTCTCTGACCAGGAGTCCTATGTTGTAACGGCATACGGTGAAAGCGGGGACGTGGTCTACCAGAACTCAGGGGTGAGATAATGACTCAGGATGTCAAACTGACACGGAGCGAGGAACTCAGACTGAAAGAACGGATAGAGCTCGCGGAGAACGGTCACGACATCCTTGAGAAGAAAAGGGACGGCCTTATCCACGAGTTCATGGAGATAGTTGGTGAGGCCCGAGACGCCAACAGGGAGCTCGCTGAGACTTACTCGGAGGCGAGACTCCATATCCTGCTGGCGAAGGTCTACGACGGGGAAGACACTCTCAGGGCCAACGCCCTTCCGGTTCAGGAAGGGCCTGAAGTTGAGAGTCAGACACAGAACATCATGGGTGTTGTCGTTCCCGAGATCTCTTCGAAGAAGGAGATAAGACGACACATCCTCGACAGGGAGTACGGCATAACCTCCTCGACCTCACGTATAGACTCGACAGCGGACAAGTACGAGGAGTTGCTCGAAAGGATAATCGACGCGGCAGAGACCCAGACCAAGGTCCTGAAGCTCCTTGAGGAGATAAAGAAGACCAAGAGACGGGTGAACGCTCTGGAGCACAAGGTCATACCCGAGATGAAGGGAGCTCTTGGCAGGGTCTCTCAGGCCCTTGAGGAGAACGAGAGGGAGGAGACCTTCCGGCTCAAGAAGATAAAGGAGATGCAGGAGGAAAGGTAGACCTCCTTTGTAATACAGTTTCTTTCTATGAGGGTATTTTATGGCTTTTTGTATTACAACTTCGGGTTAGTTTTAAGAGCCGTCCCGTGAATCTTTGTCTCATGGACAAGAAGAACTGGATGGAGCTGGATTCTGTCTCCCGCTACGTCGAGTTTATCGCCTCCTACAGTATCCTGGTTGTCGTGGGTGCGATAGTGCTCTCATCTCTTGGATTCATGGCTGCCCTTCTACAGGCTGTTTACTACGTGGTAGTACCTCTTCTGGTGCTGATGCTGGTGGTGTTGGTCTACAGGGTTGAAGAACTTCTCTATCACCACTACTACACCGGGGAGCTGTCCTGGGACCACGGTTTCTCACCCGCGGGGATAGTCATAGGTCTTGTGACCGGTGTCGCCGGCCTCAACCTTGGACTTCTCCTGGCGCTGAAATCCGCACAGCAGGGAGTCGGGGGCTTCAGCCAGATGGTGGTCTTCGGACTGATGGTCATAGTGCTAGCGTTCGCCCTGTCTTTGAGTATCGTTGCACGTGAACTGGTGTCATCCGTGTAGAAATTTTCACTTGCCCTCAAGTTCCTCGTCCTCGACATCTTCCGCTTCCTTCTCGAGGTCCGGAACCATCTTATCCGTGTTTGCGGCCTTCGCTACAGATGATGGATCGACATCAGGGCCCATGTCCGACTTCTGCTTCATATCCTGGAGGTCCCGGCCCACTTCAGAAACGAAGTCGCGGGAGTCGTTCTGGAGCTCGTAGATCTCCTTCTCGTTTACGTCGTCAAGGTTCTTGTCCTTTATCTTGGATATTACCTCGTCCCACCTCTTAAACATCTCGATGTGGCTGTCTTCGACATCCAGGTTCTCCGCAACCACTTCAGGCAGGTCGTCCTTGTCCTCAGGCGGCTCCACATCTTTGGCTCTTAAGGCCGCGACGTTCGCCTTCAAGAACCTCTTGTACTCGTCCACGATACCCTTGACCTTCTTCCTCGCCCCGAGTTCTGAGACGAGCTTGTGCATCCTCCGGACGAAGTCGTCTGTCTTTTCAAGGTGCTCGTCGACCTCGGCGCCCGTTATCTCGTCAGGTTCCTTCTCTCCGGTGTCGGCAAAATCGTATATCTCCCGGGCCTTTTCGACGTACTCCTCTTCAAGCATTTCTTTCTCCACGAACATCTCCTCGAGGACATCCGGGACCTTCTCCTTCGCCGGTGGCTGTTTCCCGACGAGCATGATGGGTGCCTGTCCCGCGTTCGCCATCACCTGCTCCATCTTGTGGGGCAGCGAGGACCTCAGGGTGTTCTCGGCTTTCTTGTATCCTGCGGCGGCCAGCTTGAGCCTTTTCCTGACCGACTCCTGGGTGCCTGATATCTTTCCGCGTTCCAGGAGCCTCTTCGCGGGCATGAAGATGCCCACGTCGTAGACCGGCTCCCCGTTACGTACCGCTTCGATTGCGAGGGGTTCTCCGCTTCTCAGCGAGTCCCAGAACTCTGTGAGGAAGGGAAAGTACTGTATGGTTATCCGCTCGTCCGTCTCCTTTGCGAGCTCTGTGACCTTGCCTCTTATCTTCTTCCTCGCATCTTCCGGCACGTCTCGCTGTAGCTTTGTGTCGTCCAGCACCACAAGGGTGTCGATGTCGCTGTCGTAGCCGTGCTCGCCCTGTGGCACGCTCCCCCAGACTGCCACGCACTTGACCTTGTCTCCCAGCTTTTCGACGAGCTTGTCAGAGAACTCTTCTACAGCCTCCATGCGGCGTTCCTGGGATTTTTCCCGCATCTCCTTTACTTTGTCCTTGTGGCTCATACCAGTCACGGAAAAGAATTGGCACCCAACCTTAAAAACCTTTACTAGATATTTGTTACTTTATAGTAAATACTTATTTGTACTCCTCTTCCTTCCACTCGGCCGGCCGGTTGTCGCGTTCGATGGCGGCCCTGCTCGACCAGGTATGGTCGAACTCGGTGGTCTCCAGTAGACCTTTCAGAGGGTCGAAAGCGTGCTCCTCTATCTTCGCCCACTCCCGGTTGAAGTTCGGCCTGTCCATGCCGAAGAAACGGCCGAGTAACTCCTGCTCGACGTTCTCGTAGTTACCCTCCAGAGGTACACGGTCGGGGTCAAGGTCGTCCGGCGTGATACCACGCTGTATCATGTCCATCGCGACCCGGATGACGTACATCTCTTCCCGGTACTCTCCCCCCACCTCGAACATAACGATGCCCTTCTCTTCAGGGTTCCTGGCGAACCCGTTCTCGACCAGCCGGTAGAGCCACTTGTAGAGCGTCGCATCTCCCCTTGCGAAGGGGCCGTGACGATGTCCGCTCTGCTGTTCCCAGCCCGGCTTCGTCAGGTGGTAGGTCTTTATGATATCTGCGAGAGGTTTCTCGGGATTGGCGCCGGTCTTGCCCTCTTTCGCCATCTCTTTCTCCTGTTCTATAAGGGTCTCTATCTCCCTGAAAGGGTCAACGCCGTAGCTTGAGGTGTGCTCCATGTCGATTGTGAACTTGGCTATCGCACCCTTGTATTCTTCAGCCCAGTCCTCGCTCTGTTTCTCCGCAGTCTTGTTTATAGCCCTGCACGCCACCGCGATATCTTTCGGGCGCCAGACGCGCCGTAGCTGCCCCGGATCGCCGAACATCGCCTCCAGGTTAATCTTGAGTTCGAACTTGTTCATCCACTCGACCCAGGTGTAGATACCCTCGTCGCCGTCCTTCAGCTCGGGAGGTTCGAAGCCGTTAGTCTTGAATGCGTCCTGCGTGAACTTGTTCGGGTTCTGGGTGAAGTGGCCCCATATATAGCAGCATCCGACCGCCGCAAGCACATTCAGGACGTTCTCCCTGCTCTCGTTGAGGTACTCTTGGTATTCCTCGTAGCCATCGAAAGTATCGTCGACAATCGCCTCCCATATGAACTTCGGGGCGTCCCAGCCCGGATGTTTCTCGCCGTAGGAGGCGTCCGCGGTCTGCATCCAGGCGGGCATTATCCGCAGGAATATCGCCGATTCCTTGAGGAACTCGTCCCTCGGCCTTCCTGATGCGAGGTTCTCCAGTATCTCTCGCCTTACATCCCAATCTTCGTGGGCGAAAGCCTCTCTCGCGGCATCCTCCGCCTTGTCCTCCGCCTGCTCGAATATCTGGCTCCTCTCGATGTCGTAGTTCCGTGTCAGGGCAGACTCCTTCGCCTCCACCGACAGATCGGTATCATGGCCGTTCATACCCCAGAGACGGTCGATAACGTCGTTCAGCGCGGCTTCTATCTTGCCAGCGTTCTGGGTTATCTCCTCGGACTCCACGTTCCCGGACCTTATCCTGTGGAGGTCGCGTGAAAGCATCCTTATCTGGGAGAAAAGGCCGCGGCGACCGATGTCCTGGAGGTCGGCAAGGGTGGATATTGTGATGGTGCGTGACCCGCCTCTCACGGTCTGTTGATCGATGGTGAAAGGCGAGAATTCTGCCTCACCGCAGTAGTCGAGGAAGGTGGTCTCGACTCCCTGGTCGACCTGCTGGGCGGTCTGTATCAGACCGACCTTGTCCTCCACGTCTTGCACGAGGTCGCCCGTGTAGTGGCTGTCGGCGATTTCTTCTCTCGCATCCCGCCATTCTCTCCTGAAGTCCTCCGACTTGTCTGAGAAGACCTGCCGGTAGTACTGCCATGGCTGTTCTATGACCTCCAGGAACCAGTAATCGAACATGTTCTCCATGAACTCCTCATTCCTGAAGATGTTGAACTGCTTGCCCCGGTCCGCGATATCTATGGTCTGCTCCCCGAAAGGGTCGACCGATATATCAGAGGCGAGCCTTTCCTCCATCGGCGGTATGGTCTCGTTCGAGGCGTGCATGTTGACGTACCCTACCTCGAAATCCAGGTCATCGCGCTGCTGCACCTCGTACTTGAAGGCCGCCAGCTGGTCTATGTAGCGGTGGAAGTAGCGGTGGACGATGTTGTAGCCTGCGGCTCCCTGGGAACGGGTGGCGTACGCTCCCGCGAAACCGATATTGGGATCACCGTGGAGCGTTATATCGAGGTCCAGCTGGTTTATGACGTTGAATAGTTCCGGCCGGTCGATCTGGAAGGTCGCGGGGTTGGTTATCTGGACCTCCATTATCTCGCCGCCTATCTGCGCCATCCTCCCGATACGCTGGTCGAGCGGGGAGGGCACGTCCTGGCCTATATCCATCCCCGAGGTGTTGCCTATCAGGTAGTTCATGTCGCTGAAGCCCTTCTCCTCTTCCTGATCCTTTGAGAACTTCTGCTTTAGGGAATCCAGGAGAAATGCCATCCTATCACTTCATGGTGTGCATTCCAAGACCGAGCTTGAAGTCGTAGTAGTACTTGAATTTTATCTCCATCAGGAGCTCGAACAGCGGGTCAGCGTCTTCAGGAACTACGTATTCGTCGACCTGGCCGGTGAACTCTCTCAGGGTCTTCCCGATTCCGTGGTACATCTCCGATTTTTGAGGATTCGAGGTCTCGACTTCGAGGTCGAGAAGTTCCTGTATGGCTTCAAGGTAGTCCTCTCCGAACTCTTCGGCTATCGCATCCGGCATGTCAAGCCCGTCTTCCACCCTCCTTATCATCGAGGAGAGCTCTATCGGAGGTTCCTCGCCAAGCTCCTCCCCCACCTCGTTCCTCAGCTTCCGGACGGACCAGTTCTTCGCCTCCCGTGCCTGCCTAATGCGGTTGCCCTGCTCTGTTTCGAAGTCTCCCGTGTAGTCCTGAAGGAGTTCCCTGAACCTGTTCGCGTTCTTCTCAATCTTCTCCTCGAATATTTTCTCGAAGACGTGCCGACAGACGATGGCAGGATAGTACTCTATTATAGCGGCTGAAGGGCCCTGAGCGGGGCTGTTCGGGTTTTCACCACTGGCGAAGTTGAAGTGGATGGAGTTGATGTGGACTATACGGAAATGCGTTGCTTCGTCCAGGTTGTTGTCCTTCACCACCACCATATCCTCGCCTGTGTTCTTTAGGGGGCGGTAGCAGACGAACTCCAGCTCTCTCAGCATGGTAGCGGTTCCCCTTATGTGGGTATACATGCTGGTGTCGGCCGCGAGCTCGTCAGTTGACTTGCCGTGTATCATTACCACGTCCTTGACGTACGGCTCAAGCCATTCCTGGGTCTGCTCTATCGAGCGCTCTATCTGCCTCAACTCTGATTTCAGCTCATTCAGCTTACGCTTGACCTCGCTGCCGTAAAGGTCCTTCCACTTCTCGTACATCACGTACTTCTTCTTGAGCACAGCTTTCTCGTTGGCAGGCAGGTTCGAGAGCTTCCCGTCGCCCTTAAGATCGTCAAGGGAGTCCATCTCGTTGAAGTCCGCGACTATGGATGGGAAGATGTGGTTGTCCCTGTAGAACTTGAGTGAGGCCTCGTCAGCTCCCTGGCCGGCGCCTCCAGCGCCGTCGACCAGCTCTATGAAGTCGCCCTTCAGCTCTGTTTCATCACCCGTCTCGAAAGATTCGGCCCGCGACCGTAATTTCCTGATATCGTGCTCCAGCATGTGTTTCTGCTTCCTGAGCTCGGAGATGTTCCTCATCGTCTCGCGAACCCGCTGTTCCGCCTGCTGTTTCCTCTGCATGAACTCGTCGTGGAGCTGGTTCTGGGGTGAGACGAAGATGCTCTCGTCGCTCTTCTTCACTATGTAGTCGAGGTCCTCGTCGAACTTATCGGCACACGCCCAGGAGACCATGTAAGGCGTGCCCTGGCTGTGGGCGGTTACCTTGAGACGTTTATAGTGGTCGCCCAGCGCCGCCATGAGATCGTCCGAACCGACCTCTGCCTCGAGATCATCCAGTGAATCTATCTCGCCGCTCCGTATCTTTCTCCTCAGCTCCTTCGCGTCTTCACCCCCGGCGTGACCCGTCTCGTCGTGGTCATATACTTCGAATACGTGACCGAATTTACAGGTATCTGGGCTCACATCCTTTGGTTGGGCAGACTTCTACTTAAAATCCTCGCGGGAGCATTTAGCATAATCAGGGGTTTTCAAGGATGAGATTCCTTGGTTATCAGGCCCCTGAAATATTACTCTGCGAAGGGAATTTTGCTTTTCGGGGGAAAAAGATTTTTATCAGAAATCGGTAAGGGGTTAAACAAGTGACCTCTCTTTATGTTTAGCACTAACTCGTTTTTAGCTTATTATATACAGTATATCAGTAGTTCTTGGAAAAAGCCTATTCCCCTTTTATTTATGTATGTCACAGGCACCTTACTTATTTTCATCCAAAGTTCTATAGATTTGATTTTAGAATTAAGTTATACGCGGGTAGCGGGTATTTTTCTCCAGGATTTACTAGGCCCAGAAAGCATTGGTATAGCAGTTTTAAGGCTATTTTTAGGTTCTATCGCACTAACTATTTTACGCTACGTAAGAGAGAGATTAGGTTGGAGAGTAAGACTTGAGAAATGGTCTGGTTTTTACTAGTAAAAGCTAATCTACTAGTCTTTTCGCGAGTTTCAGAGAGCTAAAAATCGAAACTTTAATGAACAGCCGCCGGGTTAAATCCCTTATGGGATTTCTGGGCAATCTGAAGGACTCTCTAACAGGTTCGAGTTCGAAGGGTTCCTCCGATTTCGACGGCGGCCAGTTCGACAGCAACTTCTCCGGGAACGATAATTCTAACAGCTCCGGAAACCCCGGCAATCCGGGTCCTGGAAAGCAGGGACAGAACCCTGGCGCTCCCGGCGGCAACCCGGGAACAGGCGGAAACGACATGGGACGCCTGGGAGGTCCCCAGGCCGGTCAGGGAAGCCAAGGACCGCCTGGACAGCCGGGACCGGACCAGAACCAGGGCCCTGGAATGGGTGACGACATTGGGCTTGACAGTCCCTCACCTGGTGGTCAGGGCATGGATCAGGGCGGACCCGGCGGAAACCAGGGCCAGCCCGAGCCTGGCAGGGATGCCGATATGGGCGGCCAGAACCCTGCGCCTTCACCAGGTGGACAGGGAGGAGGCATGAAAGACCAGCCCTCGAACGACCTGGATTCACCGAACCCTCAGGCCGGCAGACCACAGAGAGGTGCGTCAGAGCCTCAGGTAAGCAACCAGACCCGCGAAAAGCTCGAAAGCGCGGGATTCGAGTTCGATAATCGAGGTTCTGGTGGCGGCGGAGGCGGTAACCGGCAGGACTTCGAGGAAATCAAGTCCCAGAACCAGCAGATTATAGACCTTCTTCAGGAGATCAACGACAGTCTCTCCTCCCAGGACAGGTCACGCGGCGGAAGACACGCCGGCCGGAGATAATAACTCTACCGGAATTCACGGAAACCTCTCCACTTCTTTATAAACTGCGCGCCGGTCATTAGTCATCGTGATCGCCAATGGACCACATCGAAATGGAGGATTTCATGGGAGAGGGGAGCACCATCTGGAACGAACTGGGGATCGAGGCCGTTAACCCTGCATGAAGCCCAGCAGGGTCCAGGCGCCCTTCAGGAAAAGGAGGGCGCCTATCCATCCCTTGTAATCGATGAGCACCGGGGGCTGGCCAGTGAACAGTATAGCAGCAGATATCAGGTCGGCCGCGCCACCAAGGATATAGACCGGGAAAGGCATCTGCACAGGTCTCAGCATACTCCCCATGCCCTTGAATATCAGGAAGATAGCGTGGAAGTCCGCGAATGCGTTGGGGAGAGCCGAGGCGGTGAAAAGCAGCAGCACGCCAGCGGCTACGTCTAGAAATCCCAGGGGGTCGAACCTTATCGGGAACATCTTCCCTACCTCAAAGCTCTATTACTCTGTCAGCCGCGTTTTTCAGGGCGGTGGAGAAACCAGGTTCCATGCCAATTATCACAGTCTCCTTGCCGTGCTCTTTCGCCTTCTGTATAACCGGCAGAAAGTCTGTGTCGCGGGTCACCAATACTACGATATCTATCGAATCGTTAAAGACGGCCTCCATCGCGTTCACAGCCATGTAAACGTCCACATCGCTTTCTTTGTCCTTCTCTCCTCCAAGGCCGAGCGATGCCTCGAATCCCTGTGATATTATAGCCTCGATGAGTTTCTCCGATGCGTACTGGTTCAGGAATACCTTTCCCATCTTGATGTCTCCCAGCTCGCTCACTTCTTCCCTGAGCTGGTCGAGATCGAGGTCGAACTCCTTCCTTATCATGTTCGGCCCGTCCACGAACACCGCGACGTTCGGACCGCTGTTCAACCTGTCCCTGACCTTTCCGAGTACCATACGAGAACTTGTTTGAGGAAGATATAAAGGATTGTTCTCCTACTGGAATACGTCTCTGGCGTTTTCTGTGGTCTTGTCTACCACTTCCCTTGTCGGTAGAGACTTGATAACCGCGAGGCTTTCAGAACTTTGTTTCACGTTGACGGGCTCATTCCTCTCACCTCGGTAGAGGAACGGTGAATCGGTTTCCAGCAGGATATTCTCAAGCGGCACTTCCCCGGCTATCTCCTTGACGCGGCCCGAGTAGAGCACCTGGGTTGAAACCCCTATCTTCATACCTTCCCTGGTTGCTTTCACTGCGAGCTCTGGTTCGCCGTTGAAGCAGTGGAGCATCACTTCGGGGAGCGAGTAGCCGGACAGCATCTCGACCGCGTCCTTTTCCGCGTCCCTTGAGTGGACCACGACCGGCTTATCCATCTCTTCAGCGAGCTCCAGCATCGCGCCGAAAACCTCGCGCTGTCGCTCCCTCTTATCCGGGGACCTGACATGGTGGTAGTCCAGCCCTATCTCTCCTATCGCTGCAGGCTCTTCCTGACGGATCTGTTCCATTACGCGTTCCAGCTGGTCGAAGTCATCCACGTAGGTGGGGTGGAGCCCTAGGTTGGCGACTACGGTGTCCGGGTGCTGCTGCTCCAGCTCCAGTGCCTTCCGGTTATGCTCCAGGTTGCTACCCGCGTTGACCACGAACTCCAGCTGTTCCCCGCACCGCTCTATAACCTCCTCGCGGTCGTCGTCGAACTGTTCGAAGTCGAGATGGCAGTGGGAATCTACCGGTTTCATGGCTCTCCTTTCACCCTGAACCGTTTTAAGCCCGTTGTTAGACTCTTACGAACATGAGGACTTCTTCACAACATTATTTTTATGGGAGGAAAGTGAACCCTTCGATGGGAGGAGGGGATTAAACTGTCTGAATCAGTTCGACAGCTGGGGTTCTGCCTCATCTGTGGAAACGGCGTCTACGCCGATCAGGCCTTCATGGAGAAAGAAGGCGGTTTCTGCCACACCAACTGCGTGTAGCAGCCGCTCTCCGTTCTTTCTTCATGTAGAAAAGCCGGCCAGGAGTCCGCATCTTTCTAGAGGAACTTCGCCATTATTTCCAGGTCTTCGCCTTCCTTGAAATGGTCTTTCAGCCTTCCTTCTCTTTCAAATCCTTCCTTTTCGAAGAATTCCACGCTGTCTTGTACCGCCTTCGCGTGGAGCTTCCGGACACCTCGCTCCTGGCAGTACTCCGTCGCGCGGTCGAGGAGCTTCCTGCCGATTCCCGAGTCTCTCTCATCCTCAACGACGTAGAAGTCACGTATCTCGACGACTCCTCCCTCCCAGAAAACGAGTGATAT
>CAZAII010000017.1:0-12580 GCA_964485165.1 uncultured archaeon
TGAGGTGGGACTCAACTTCCATCTCTTCCAGCATCTGGAATCCCTCGTCAGCGGTTATCTCCGCGACCGTTATGCCGTTGCCGGATGCAGTATCCCGCTCCATCGCGGACTCTATCGACCTGATGACCAGCTGTTTGCCTTCCTCGTGATCCATGCCCTCCTCGTAGCTGTCCTCAAGCAGACCATAGGCCATCTGGGAACCTGAACCGGTCGCCGTGAACTTCTCATGCTTCATCAGGCCGCCAGCAGGGTCAAGATCGTACAGCACCCCTCCATCCTCGTCTATACCACCCAGAACGAACTGGTTGAAGAACGGCATCATCTTGTGTCTATGGAGGATGTTCGCAAGCAGCGTGCCAGCTCCCTTCACGCTGAGTTCCTTTGTCTCGAGCTTGTGGAGGTTCAGCTGGCCTCTCATTATCCGGACTATCTTCTGTGCATCGCCGACACTCCCCGCGATGGTCAGGCCGATCGTGTCGTCAAGCCTGTAGACCTTCTTCGCGTACTTGGAAGCGGTCAGGCGCCCCATAGAAGCCCTGCGGTCGGCAGCCAGTATCACTCCTCTCTCCGTCGTCAGTCCGACTGTTGTTGTCCCTGTTTCGAGTTCGTCCATGTCCTTCTTTTCAGTTCTCGCGTTCTGCATAACAGTATCACGTCGTTTAACAGAAACTCGGATGAAAAACCTGTTAATAAGCACTTTAGAGGTTTAGATTTAAATACCTACTTGGAATCGTCCTCTCCTGTAGCCTTCCTCTCATCATCCAGCATGCTCGACCTGAGGCCTCCTGTCAGCTCCTCAAGGTTGACGTTCTCCAGCACCTCGTCGACTATGTTCTGCACCGGTGAAGGGCCCTCGTCAACATCGCTTTGCTCCGGCATCAGCTCGGCGGGAATCGTAAGTATGGTCGAGTTTTCCTGTGCGACGCGGTCCAGAGTCTCCAGCGTCCTCAGCTGGTATCCTCCCTTGCCCAGGATGTCTGATGCCGCACGCATCTCCACTGCAGCCTGCAGCTCTCCCTCTGCCTCCTTCAATTTGGCGCGCCTTGAACGCTCCGCTTCCGCCTCAGCCGCCATCGCCCTTTCCATCGAGTCGGGGATGGAGACATCCTGGATCTCGACGTCACGAATATGGATGCCGAAGTCGTTCGTCGCCTTGTCAAGGTCCTGTCTCAGCTCCTCGGCTATCTCGTCCCTGTTCTGGAGGATATCGTCCAGCTCCTTCCTCCCTATTATCGCCCTCAGCATTGTCTGACCGTAGTTCACCGTGACCTGGTTGAAGTCCTCGACCTCAAGTATCGCCTTCTTTATCTCCTCGGGGTCGCGCCGCACCTTGTAGAACACTATCGCATCGACTGTAACCGTCACGTTGTCCTTCGTCAGCACCTTCTGGGGGTTGACGTTCACTGTCTTGACCCTGTAATCCACCTTCTTCGTCCACTCGAGGAAAGGTATTATGATGTTGAACCCCGGTCCAAGGACGCGGGAGTAGCTTCCCAGTCGGAAGACAAGGGCGCGTTCGTACTCCTGGTTTATGACTATGGAAAAGTAGAACAGTAAAGCGAGCCCTGCACCGACGAACATGCCAGCACTTCCACCAACCACCGATCCGATGCCCGCCAGTATCACCAGCAGAACCACTGTTAGTACTATCTTTGCCGCCGAGAACGAGCCCGACATGCCTGGCGACATCGACCCGTGAAGGTCCTCACTTACCGCAACTGCTCCGTTGGCCATGAAAATGGTTTATCGGCAAGCTAGTTAAATCTTGCGATAGCCGAGCCAGTAATCCTTCGCGTGACTGGCGGTCAAATAAAAATTTACTTCAGTAGTTCTTCGCGAAATAGACCCATTTCTTCGCGTTCTCCCCGCAGACCGCGCATTCGCCTTCGATTTCCTCCTCGCGGATCTCCTCAGGTTTCGAGTCCTCCCGGAACGGGAGCACGACTATCTCCGCTGCGACCTCCTGCTTGACCTCTTCCTCACACGATTCTTCACCACACCACTTCGCCTTCACGTAGCCGCGGTTCTTGCCTATGATGCCAAGGATTTCCTGCTTCGACTCCGCCTCCCGGATGTTCTCCTCAAGGTACTCCTCCAGCCGGTTGTACATCGACCTCTGGACGTCGTAGAGCAGCTGCTCGACCTCTTCCTCCGCCTCGCCGACAGGTATCGACTCCTGTTCGTCAGTATCACGTCTGACCGCGGTCACCTCCGCGTCCGACACCTCGTTAGGCCCTATCTCGAGCCTCAGCGGGACACCTTTCAGCTCCCACTCGTTGAACTTGTAGCCCGGCGACCGGTGGTCGCGGGCATCTACCTCGGTCCTGAACTCGGAGAGTTCCTCATTCACCTCTTCCGCGTATTCCAGGACCTCCTGCCTGTTGTCGTCTTGGTAGATGGGGACGATGACGACCTGTACCGGAGCGACAGTCGGAGGAAGTTTCAGGCCATCATTGTCGCCGTGCGCCATTATCAGGGCGCCGACAGTCCTGGTTGACAGGCCCCAGCTGGTGGTCCAGCAGGTCCGGGTCTCAGCGTTCTCGTCCTCGAACTCTATATCGAACGCCTCCGCGAAGTTCTGGCCGAGCTGGTGCGATGTCCCTGACTGGATGGACTTACCGTCTGGCATCAAGGTCTCGATGGTAGTAGTGTATTTCGCGCCCGGGAACTTGTCGTGCTCAGGCTTGTAGCCGAGTATAGATGGAATCGCGAGGTGCTCCTCTATGACCTCCTTGTACTGCTCAAGCCTCAGCATCGTCTCCTCGTCCGCCGCGCTCTCATCCGCGTGTGCCGTGTGGCCCTCCTGCCAGAGGAATTCCCTGGTGCGCAGGAAAGGCCGCGTATCAGTGGCTTCCCACCGGACGATGTTCGCCCACTGGTTGAGCCGGAGCGGAAGGTCGCGGTGCGACCTCACCCACTTCGACATGAAGGGTGCGATTATCGACTCGGAGGTCGGCCTTACAGCGAGCCGCTTCTCCAGCTCCTCGTCACCACCGTGGGTGACCCAGGCGACCTCCGGGGAGAAACCCTCGACGATGTCCGCCTCCTTCTCAAGGTATTCTTCGGGTATCAAAAGTGGGAAGTAGGCGTTCTCAGCCCCTGTTTCAGTTATCTTTTCGTTGAAATCCTGCTTTATCGACTCCCAGAGCTTCAGGCCGTACGGCCTGAACACCATGCAGCCCTTTACAGGTGCGTAATCCGCCAGCTCCGCCTTCTGCACCACCTGGGTGTACCACTCTGAAGGGTTGCTCTGCTTGTCCGCCGTTATACCCAGTTCCTGCGACATGCTTGTCTCACGGGGAAAGTTCAGAAGATAAGCTATTTCAAGGTTTTTAGTTGACAAGCCGGCCGAAAGAGGTCATTCTTTTTAACTCGAGACGCCTAACTCGTTGTATGTCTGGAGAAGCCTACGAGTGCCCGGAGTGCGGCAAGAAGTTCGGCTCGGAGGAGACTCTCCACGACCATTTCGAGATGGAGCACGAATCCGTCGACTTCCTCGAATCCAGGAGGGCGGGAGAGAAGAGACCTGTCGACCTTTTTAAGGCTATAAGGCCCTATCTCAACGTCTCGTTCGCCCTCGGCCTAATGGCCGGCTTCCTTATTACGACAGCAGCTTTTACCGGATACGCCCACCTCAGCAAGGACCGCGGCGTTCCAGTGGAGATAACGGTTGTGACCTGCGAAAACTGCAGCTACGACCGTTTCCGCGACACCACCGACCGGCTTTTCAACACCCGCTACGAGGAGGTGGACTACCGGAGCAACAGGGGGCGGGAGCTCATCACCAGGTACAACCTTAAGTACGTGCCCGGCTTCGTCTACTCCAAAGACATCGAGGAGGCGAAGAACTTTACCTACGTCCGCGCCTCCCTGGTCGAGTTCGACGATGCGTACGTTCTCGCGGACGAGGGCAACCGCGTAGCCCAGCGGTTCAGCAAGGGAATGCAACTGGAGTAGTTATCGATAAAAGATTTTGAACCAAACCTTCTCCAGATGAAGGTTTCTATAATCAGTGACACCCACTTCGGATACAAATGGGGAGAGGAGCGCGGGGAAGACGCCTTCGAGAACGCGAGGGGGGCCTTCGAGAAGTCCCTTGATGCCGACCTGATAATCCTGCCCGGCGACATCTTCGACCGGAAGATTCCCAAGCAGGAGGTCCTCGATAGAGCGGCGGAAGTCCTCTCCATCCCGATGGAAGGTGAGCGCAACGTGGAGGCGGACTGCGAGCTCGGTATCCACGGCAACGGCATCCCCACAGTAGCGATTCACGGGACGCACGAGAGGAGGCCCAGCGCATACACCAACCCCATCGAGCTGATGGCGAACACGGGACACCTTTTCCACCTCCACAACGACCACATAGTATTCGAGAAGGACGGGGAGAAGGTCGCGGTCCACGGCATGAGCGGCGTCCCGGAGAAGTACGCCCCCCAGGTGCTGGAGAAGTTCGATCCCGAACCCGTCGACGATGCGTTTAACATACTGGTCATCCACCAGTCAATCGAGGGCTTCGTCTACACAGGTGAAGGCGAATACCTCACGCTGGAGTCGCTGCCCAAGGGGTTCGACCTGATAGTCGACGGTCACATCCACTGGTACAACATCGAGAGGTTCAAGGAAGATCCGGAGGAGAGACCGCTGGTCTTCCCCGGTTCGACGGTCACGACCCAGATGAGGAAGATAGAGGCCGAGAAGCCGAAAGGGTTCCTTATGCTCGACACCGAAACGCGGGAGCTCGACTTCGTCGAACTCGACAGGCCGCGCGATGTCCACTACATCGAGATGGAGGTGGACGGAGAGGACTGGACCGAGATAAAACGGGAGGCGGTGGAGCGGCTGGAGGAAGTCGCGAGCGACGAGAAGCCGCTGGTGAACCTGAAGATAAAGGGAGAGACTTCCGGCCGTGTCAATCCGCGGGAACTCAAGCAGCTTTTCCGCGACCGGATGTTCCTCAACGTCAACTCCTCCATCGAGGGAGCGGAGACCCAAAGTTCCTCCATGAGCCAGAACATCGACCCTCTTGAAGAAGGGAGAGAGATGCTTGCGGAGAAGCTCGACGTCAAGTTCGGGCAGGAGGAAGAGCTTTTCGAGCTCCTTGAGAGCGGCAGCACTTCTGAAGCCATAAAACTGCTGAAGCAGGCGGAGATAGGATGATAAAGAAGGTCGAACTACAGAACTGGAAGTCACACCACGAGACCGATCTCGAGTTCTCGGAGGGAGTCAACGCACTGATAGGGACCATGGGCTCCGGAAAGTCGAGCGTCCTCGAGGCGATCGTATTTGCTCTCTACGGTACCACGCCCAGCCTCAACGCCCGGGAGGTCAAGCTGGACGATGTCATCAGGAGGACCCCGTCAAGAGCGGACAGTGCCCGCGTGAAAGTGGTGCTAGAGGTGGAGGGCGAGGAGTACTCCGTGGAGAGGGAGATAGAGCGCGGCAAGGGAACCTCGAGGAGCGAGCTGCGGAAGGACGGGGAGCTCATCGAGGCGCCTTCCACCGAGGAGGTGACGGAGCAGGTTGTAAAGCGGATCGGCATGGACTTCCAGTCTTTCACGAGAGCGGTTTTCTCAGAGCAGAACAACCTCGACCTGTTCCTGGAGATGCGCGCCGGGAAAAGAAAGGAGAGGATAGACGAGCTTCTCAGGCTGGACAGGTTCGAGGACGCCCGGCAGTCGGCGGTCAAGGTGGAGAACCAGATGGAAAAAGAGTTCGAGTCGAAACAGGAGGACCTGAAAGCACTTGAAGAAGACTGGGAAGAGGAAGAGCTTGAAGAGCTTGAAGAGGAGATAGAAGAACATAAGGAAAAGATAGAGGAACTGGAGCAGGGGCTCAAGGAGCTCTCAGAACAGGTAGAAGACAGGCGGGAAAAGCTTGACGAGTTGAAGCAGAGACGTGACCGCCATCGGGAACTCGAGAAGAGACATACGAAACTGGAGACACGGCTGGAATCAGTTGAGGAGCAGGTTGAGGAGATAGACGCAGAGATGGTTGAGGACGCGGCCGAGGAACTGGAAAAGGCGCGTGAAGAGCTCGAAGAACTGGAACAGCTGGAAAGGGACATAGACCGCCAGAAGCAGGAGCTTGACCACCTGGAGCAGAAGCGAGAAAGCCTTGAAGAAGAGAAAGAGCAGGTAAAGGAGAACGTCGAGAAGTTCGAAAGGTTCGACGAACTGGAGGAAGAGCTGGATGAGGTCGAACAGCAGATAGACGAGATAAAGAACGAGGGCAACCAGGTATACGCCGAGAGGACCAACCTGGAGGAGAGCCTGGAGACTCTTGAGGATACTGATGGTGAATGTCCTACCTGCGGCCAGGAGCTCGACGAGGAACACAGGGAGGAGATACGGCAGGAGAGGACGCGGAAGATAAAGGAGCTGAAGAAGCAGGAGAAACGACTCAGGCAGGATATCGAAAAACTCATGGACAGGAAGGAAGAACTGGTGGAAGAAAGAGACGAACTGCTCCAGCACCGGAACGCGGCCGAAAAACTGGCAGACAAAAAAGAAGAGCTGGAAAGTCTGGAGAAAGATATAGAGGCCGCGGAAAAGGAACTTGAAGAGATTGAGGAAGAGTTCTCTCCGGAAAGAGTGGAACGCGTGGAACAGGAAATCGAGGAGCTGGAAGCCGCGGAAGAACTCCGGGAACTGGAGCAGAAGAGAGACGCGCTTGAAGAAAAGATGGACGAAACGGAGGAGGAACTTGAAGAGCTGGATTTCGACGAGGAACGGATGGAGGAGGTGCAGGAAGAAGTTTCAGACCTGGAAAAAGAGCAGTCGGTAAAGCAGAACACCGTGGAATCGGAGAGGGAACTGCTGGAAGAGAAGCAGAAAAGGCTCGAAAACCTTGAGAAGCAGAGAGAGCGGCTGGAAGAGCTGGGGCACGAGACCGAAAAGCTCGACAGGCTGATGGACTACCTTCACCACTACCGGACCGCGCTCGAAGACACACAGGTCTCGCTGAGGCAGAGGTTCGTGCAGCGGCTTAACGACCTGATGGACCGGATCTGGAGCCAGGTCTACCCCTACGACGACTACTACTCCATAAGGTTGAACGCCGAGGAAGACTACCTCCTGGAACTCCTCGACGCAGAGAACAACTGGATATCAGCCGAGGCACAGGTATCGGGCGGCGAGAGGCATTCCGCTGCGCTGGTGATGAGACTCGGCCTCACTTTCGTGCTCTCCCCCAAGATCCAGGTCCTGATGCTCGACGAGCCAACCCACAACCTTGATTCAAGCGCGGTAGAAGAACTCGCGGAGACCCTGCGAGACAGGACCTCCGACCTCATAAAACAGCTTTTCGTCGTCACACACGATCCCGCGCTTGAAGCCGCGGCGACAGGAAGGCTCTACCAGTTCGAGAAGAAGGACACCGAGACTGGACTCACAGAGGTAGAGGAAGTCCGGTAGCTGCTACATGAAGGCTTCCGCGTCGCTGTCCTTCCTCTCCTGTTCCTCCTCCCAGTCCTCAAGAGCCTCCTCCAGCGCGTCGCTGGACTCCGCTTCCTTAGACCGGCGCTCCCTCACGTCGACGAAAGTGGGGTAGTTGACGGCCTCCCCTATAACTATGGCCTCCCCGGTCTTGAGTCCGGGTATCTGGTTCTTGACATCGCTGGTGATGCCCTCACTGGACTGCGCGATGTGCTCCAGGTCGTTGGGATTGGTAACGCGAAGGATGAACTGGGTGTTGCACTGTGAGAGCGCGGTAGTGGAAAGCCTCACCGGCCTCTGCGATATCAGGCCGAGAGAGCAGTTGAACTTCCTTCCCTCCCTGGCGATTTTCTCCATCACCGGGCGGGAAGGCGCCGGCGCCTCACCTGGAGCAAAGTTGTGTGCCTCTTCAACCAGGTAGAGGAAGGGCGGGATGCTCCCCCTTCTCCGCAGCCGGAAGAACCTCCGGCCGAAGTAGGCGGCTATTATCTGTTTCTTCTGGTTGTTTATGACGTCGTTGAGGTCGATTATGTTAAGCCGGCCGGGTTCTATATCGACGGGTGCCGGAGAGTCCGTTTTCCCAAATATGTCCATCGAGTCCAGCTTCCTCAGCTTCCTCATCAGGGCATACTTCACGCTGGAATTCATCTCCTTCGCCTTAATCCGCGAAATGACGTCTTCAAGGCCGAAATCCGTGTTTTCAGAGCGGTTGAGCTCGGAGAACACCTCTCTCAGCTCCTCTCTCTGCGGGCCGCTCATCTCCCCGTTGAAGAACATCGCCACCTGTTCGGCGGAGAGCTTGTTGACGGCGATGCCCAGGTCGCTGTCGCCGTAGACACGGGTCCGGGACATGTAGTTCTCGTCCTCCGCGAAGGAGGTATAATCGCCGTGAGGGTCGACCGCGACCACCGCGGGAGCGTTCTCCCGGTCAAGCAGTTCCTCAAGTATGACCGAGGCGGAGTAAGACTTGCCGGCGCCTGACTGGGCGAGCACAGCAAAGTGTTTCTGTAGCGTGTCAGTCATGTCAAGGCTCGCATCGAGCCCCTGCTGCTGTACTGTCCCGATCACGAGGCCGCCCTCCACCAGGCCGAGGAACCTCTTGACGCGATCGGAATCGGCCTTCTCCACTTCCTGTCCCGGAGAAGGCGCCTGGCTGACCCTCTTGATCATACCCTGGCTGAACTTTCCCATCACCACCGCCTTGGCTATCGAGACCTCCCAGTCGTCGACCGGGAACCTGTCGCGGATCGATTCACCTTTTCTCATGGACTCGGAGACACTCTCCGGGTTCTCGAAGTATTCATTGGACCGGAAGACCTCTGCGATCCGGGCCATAACAGTTTCATCACCTTTCCCGTATTCCAGGTAGGCGCCTTTCCCTATATCCTCGTCAAGGACAACGTAGAACTCGTCTGAGCTGGGTGTATCGTTCCAGCCGACAATAGTTCCTGCCATGAAGACTCCTTGGCCTCAAAAAATTTAACTCTGAGTGAAGACCAAGATACCCGATACCAACAGTATCACGATGAGATGCACCATGCCTATGCCCGGCACATTCCTCGTCTGGACCTCCACCCCTCCTGTGGTGTTTGTGCTAGAGCTGGAGAGTATATCAACCACCACGCTGTCTTCGCCGGAGATGGCGGAGTTCTGGACATCAGCCTGTACCCTGAGGTCCGACGCATCTATGTTCTCGTTGCCTCCGTATATCTCTGCCTGGAAAGTCCGGGAACTCCTTGCCGGGATGGTGGTGTTGAAGCCATCGCCTCCCTGGCCGACGAAGCTTACCCACTGCGACACCGGCGTATTCTGGAGTTCAACGTCGAAGGTGCGGGCCTGCGACTCGACGTTGATGAGTTGGAAGTTTACCTTCCTGGTCTCTCCCAGGCCTACCTCTATCGAATCCTCCTCGAACACTATCGGCCACTCCTCGTACCATACGTTCTGGAAGCAGGCGATGGTCCGGCTGTCGCTTCCGAAGTTGAAGGTCACGTTCTCGCCCGGCTCGTAGACCATCCTCTTCTGCTTGTCGGGCGGAACCGGGTAGCTGGAACCCTCCAATATACAGCTCCCGTCTGTCTTTGCAACACCTATAACCGAGTTATTGTTGTCACATAGCCGGGTATTGCATCTCTGGGTTACAAGGTGTTCTCCATCATCATCACCGCCGCAGAAACCCATCGATGCGATGGTCCTGTTGGGGTTGGGGGATACCAGCTCGCCGCTTGAAACCGGTGATATCTCCCATTCACCGTCACCGTCAGGATCGTAGTCCGGTGTCCCGTCGGCGTCATAATCATAAGTTGGATGGGACGGGTTCGATGTCAGGTTATCGGTTATATCGCCGTCGGCCCACCGCTGTCGCAGGTACTGGTTCCAGTCATCGTCAATCCCTCCCTGAACCGCGAACGGGTAGGTGGTTACGTATCCCGAGTCGAACCATCTTACGCCCTGAGAGCCGTAGAGGGTGTTCTGCTGGCATGTATCCTGACCCCCTCCAACGGTAGTGTTCCCATAATCTTGATCCCACCATTTCCATATGGAATCTAGTGAATCCTCCAGACAGATTTCCTCATCCTGCTTGAGACGACCCCATCTCTCCCCGCTTTCGCGAACATCGATCGTATCACCGTCCTCGAAAAGCTTTTTACCAGGTGCATCCATGTAGACGCACGCGGCCCGGGAATCAGCACAAGCGTAACGGCCATCGTAAAGACCCGAGTTTTCTACTTCTCCTGCCTCCTCAAGAAGGAACTCCTTCTGGTCGTCGCCGCACATCGGAGGTTCCAAGAGCGGAACGGTCTCCCCCACAGTACTGGTATCTGAGGCGCCTTCATCCACATCACCGTCCCCGTCGTTATCTTCAGTGTCTTTCTCGCCCTCGAAGTAGATATTCCCGTACATGACCCAGTTGCGCGGAGCATCAGTATAGGTTATATCATCGTTGTCATCAGTATTGATGCCGATACCCGAGTCAGGTCCTGAGAGGTCCATCCCGAATGAAAGCGCCATGCGCCAGTCCCTCCTTATCTTCCCGTTCAGGCTCCATTTCCTCAGCTGGTCGGGGTCTATCCAAACGCCGTCACCAATCTCAACCGTATCACCCTTCTGGTCCGTCCATGAAGTCGTGGCCTCCGCTGCGTATGAGTTGCCGAAGACCTTCACTGTCTTGGAAACGCTGTCATCCTCGGCATCCGACCTCTGAGGACCTGAATAATCGTCGTGGTAGTAAGTGGCTCCAGGACTGTAAGGAACCCCGCGGTTCGACAGGCTGTAGTTCATGAAAAGGGTTATCGCCCACTGGTCGGCCCGGTCCTGTGTACCCATCGAGTCGTGCCACTTCGCATCATCCGGGGAGTCGACGTTCTGCTGCCCGTCAAGTTCCGTGTCCGGGTCGGAAGCGGGACTCGACATGCCGAAGGCGGTGGTGTTCATGCCGGGCTCCAGCTGGTTCGAAGAGTCCTCGAGCTTGTTAACCTTACCATTAAATTCAGGAGGCGGCGATGAAGGAGCAGTATCGGTGCCGTTATGATGAAAGTCCTCGTCCCTTTCGTATTGTGATTGACCGAGGCCCGCGAGCAATAGGACGAGGAAAACAAGTATAACGATTCCAGATAGTGAGGTCTCACGCATGTTATGCCGGCCTCCCGAAGAAGGAATAAAATACTGGTTTATGTCTGTAGGGTGTTACCCAAGCATCGTCACATCCCCAAAGTAAAGGACCACAGTCGTCCTCAAGCGCTAGGCCAGTGTTGCCGTCAGGACTCCCGACACCCCTTAGATTGTAGCTGGAGTGGTAGGGATTCTGGTTCTCCCTCCAATAGTAAGCAACATCATATATATCTCCTGGATCGCCACCAGTTATCAGTGAGTTACCTACACCGTTAAGGTAATCGTTTACCCTTTCATCGTCCATGTCATACCACTCACCACCAAAATCGCCTACCCCAACAGTGTGGTCTGCATTGTCCCAGGGCTTGGTGTCACTTCCAACCCCACCAAAGTCGAGACAGACCTCAAAGTCGGGAGATTCCAGATTCCACTCATACGGATAAACAGGTAAAACAGTCCCCTCAGCAAAAATGCCTCCCTTATTGACACAAGCGCTTGAAGTTATAGATTCCCCGAAGTAGTCCTGATCATCCGCCCAGTCGACACATCGCTGCTCATGGGCCAGGAAATTTTTTGTAACACCACTGTCTACCTCAGATCCCTCCATCAGAATCAAATGCTCGTCATCTTCATCTCCACAGGCCTCAGGCAGTGGGGAAACATCTTCGGAGCCTGGAGAACCTCTTTCATAATCGCAGTCGATTAGCTCTCCACCCGGCCCGTTTTGTTCGTTGATGTAGTTTATCATCTTGCAGACTGAGTAAGAATCATCAGGCGTAAAGGTCTGTACATTTACCTCAACCGCATTATCAGCGGCTACACTTGGGTCTTCATTCACCCATCCACTGCTCTTTGTCCTGTAATCAATGTACTTCAGACAGTATCTCTTGTCGGCCGGACATGAATTCGAGATCAAATCCCTTCTTGCGCTGGAAGCTCCGTTTACGAAAACTCTTTCCCCAACCCTGTCAGAACCATCAGGGCTCATAGTCGCCACTATAGAGCCAGGAACTTCCTCTATCACGACGAAACCGTCGCCGTAACCACGGGGTCCATCCGCGTCCACCGTGGTAATCTCCTCGTAGCCGCACCATACCTTGCCCTCAGGACCTATACTGTTGTCAGCATGGGCGGTGAAATCGGTTAGGACGCCTGCAGGGTCATTATCCGCCTTATTCGAGTATTCATCGTCGTTGGTATCCCCGCCCCCGTCTATCCGGTTGTTCGTGTTGCAGTCGATTGTACCTGTCATCTCAAAGCTCCTCTTATTGCCTGCATCGTCACCGTCTGCGTTGCACTCGCTACCGAAGCAGGTGCAGCTACCGTACTGGTCGTAGCAGCCACAACATGTCCCGGAATTTCCGGCACTACATCCCGAAGCGGAGGCCACACAGTCGGTGCAGTCCACAGTGCATTCGTAATGCTCAAGTATGTCTCCGTTCGTCAGCCAGTAGTCATTGGATTCATCCCCGCTGTAATCGGTATCCACGGAACAACTTGCGTCGGTACAGCTCGGGCTTCCACATGCGCTACCG
>CAZAII010000018.1:0-12461 GCA_964485165.1 uncultured archaeon
AGGTTCGAGCCCTGCCCTGGGCGCTTACCGGCCGAAGACATACCCGGAGTCGTGACCGGCTATCTCCTGTCTATCGTCGTCGTAAAGGATTTCTGTGTCGCCGGAACCCCAGACTTGCAGCCTGCCCATGTCGTCGACGTACCGGAATCCCGCATCTCTAAGGTCTCCGGATGTCACCTGCTGGACAGGGTCAACGTTTTCGAGCAGTCTGTCGAGTGCGTCATACTGGCCTGGTTCTAATGGCGCCATGGAGATAGTTAGGGGATAAAAAATGATAAGCACTTGCCAGGTTCCAACTGTTTTAAACTAGCTTGAACAACTCTCTACTGTATGACGGTTGAGATTTCTGGTGGCTTGGTTGTCCGGGATAAAAAACTCTTGATGGTGGAAGATGACGACGGCTGGAATATACCTGCGGTCGAGGTCTCGGGCGAGATATGTGCGGACGCCGCCCGTGAGATTACAGAGGAACTTACAGGATGTTCATGCGAGGTTTCGAGATACGAGAGCAGGCTGAAGACCCGTTTCCAGTTCAACGGTCAGGAGTTCGTATGGCAACCATACCTCTTGGATATCAACGGCGAACCGGATGAGGGAGAATGGGTGCCTCTCGCGGAACTGACTTCCAGGGATCTAGTCCAGCCTCTTGACCAGATAAAGGATAAACTCGTGGAGCGGCTCTAGTTCAGTCCCAGTTGGGGCTGAAACCAGGGTCTACTTTTCTCCTGTCGCCCTCAAGCCGGTGAATCCTCTTCATCTCATCGCCGTCCAGTTCGAAGTCGAAGATGTCGAGGTTATCCTCTTGGTGACCGGGTTTCGAGGCCTTCGGTATTGCAGCGACTTTTTCCTGCTGCAATAACCATCTGAGCGCGACCTGTGCCGGTGACTTGCCGTGACTCTCCCCTATATCCTGAAGAGTATCATCACCTATAACGTCTCCCCTGGCAAGCGGGCTGTATGCTGTCAGCATCATGCCTTCCTCCCTGCATTTCTCCAGCACTGCGTCTTGGTTCAGGAAGGGGTGGTACTCGACTTGGTCGGTGAGGATCTCCCTTTGGGAGGATTGGACGGCTTCCTCTATCTGCGCAACAGTGAAGTTGCTGATACCGATGTTCCTTACAACATCCTCGTCCACAAGCTCTGCCATGGCGTCTAGGGTCTCCTGAAATGGAACGCTTTTCGACGGCCAGTGGATGAGTAGCAGATCCACGTAGTCGGTCTGTAGTTTTTCTAGGCTTTCCCGGAAGGATGATATCACGTCACTCGACCCGAAGTTCGACCTCCATATCTTCGTGGTGAGCCATACCTCGTCCCTGTCAACATCCGAATTCGAAAGCGCGGTGCCGACCTTTCTCTCGTTGCCGTATGCCTGTGCCGTGTCGATATGCCTGTAGCCTATATCTAGCGCGTTCTCTACCGCTTTCCTGCATTCGTTTCCTTCCATCTGCCAGGTACCGAGCCCGAGGGCCGGCACCTTTTCACCCTTGACTTCAACGTATTCCATAGAAATCACCTTGTGGAAACTGGAAGCTCCCAGAGTTAAGTTTCTATTCCCTTGTTAAATGCAGCCGCCACCAGAAGCGGGAAGACAAGAGTCGCCTCGGCCTCGACCAGGGTGTAGTTCTTGTCGCTCTCCTTTATCTTGCCCCAGGAAACCGCCTCTTTCGGCGGGGCGCCACTCAGGGAGCCGTCGCCCTCCATGCCGGTGGATATGTAGACGGCGTAGTCAGCCCCGCCCCGGAAGAGGTTGGACATGATGGCCTGGTGCTTGGGAACGCCCGCACCAATACATATCAGTCCGGTTTTCTCGGCCTCTATGGCCTCGTTGATCAGGGCGTCCCAGTCGTCGAGTGTCTCGATACCTATCTCGGGGTCTTCTTCCTGTCGGTAGTAGAAAAGGAAGTCGCCGATTTCGGCGTCTATCAGGGCGGGACAGAACACAGGGATATCGTTTTCAGCTGCATGATTAAGGAAGGAGCGCCCGTCATCTATATCCCTGCCGAGCTCTCTCGCGACCTCTGTGGGTGTTCTCAGCTTCTTTTCACTGAAGAAGTTGGGGAAGAAATCCTCTGTAAGGTACTCCTCCAGCTTGACGTATGCGTCGCTCTCGACGTAGATGTTGCCTAGCCGGTTGATGCCTTTTTCCCGTAACTCCTGCTCGTCAGCGTCCCAGTCTCCCATCTTGAAGGGGTGCATGGTCTTGATGACGTCCTCCGTGACGCTACCGGAGGTTGTTATCATGACGTCCACCAGGTCTTCTTCCGCAAGGTGTGCAACCACCTCTCTAAGCCCCGAGGAGACGATATTGGAGGTGAATGTCAGGAATATCTTGGCATCGTTTTCCCGCATCTCTTCCACGATGTCGACTGCTTCGGCGAGGTGTGTGGCCTGGAAGCCGGTGGTGCGGTAGGCATCCATCAAATCATCCAGACTGAACTCTCCCGAGAAGTCGTAGCCCTTTACTTCTTCTCCCTCGTAGCCCTCCTGTGTGCCTGGAATAACGTGTTCCCGCGTGTCGTCGGCCATATGACGGGTTTGTGCACAAAGATTTATGAGACCACGCGGCGCGTTGATTCTTAAAACTCACTCGCAAAACCGGTTTCACGGCCGAGTAGCTCAGCCTGGGAGAGCGCTGCACTGAAGACGCGCCGATTTTATCGGTGCTTCGCTGAAGGAAGTTCAGCTATGCAGTTGTCCCCGGTTCAAATCCGGGCTCGGCCATCGCTTCTCAGCCCAGCAGGGACCGGAAGAAGTCGATTATCGGGTCTGTGAGGACGCCCGGAAAGGATTTCGTGCCGGTGGAAGTTCCGTTTTCACTTTTGTGGGTTTCCGACTTCTCTCCTGTTGATTGTTCGCTGCCGTCTCCTTCTGTCTCTTCACTATCTGTCGGATGGTTTCCGGATGAGTCTCCCACTATAGAGAAGTTTCTGGTTAACGAGGTCAATCTGCCGTCAAAATCCTCTGCCTCCACTGTGAAGCTGTAGCTGCCCCGATAGAGCTTGGAGGTGGGAAGCACCACTTTTCCCTTCTCTACCTGGCGGGTGTCGCCCTGGAACCGGACGTGCGTGTAGTTTATCCCGAGGTCGTCTGTAACTTCGACCCTGATTTCAGCTTCCTGACCCTTTCTGACCTCCTGACTGTAGCTGAGATTTATCTCGGGGGGCGGATTTTCGACAGTGACGTTTATCTCCTCTTTGTAGAGGTTGCCTCTGCTGTCTTCGAGTTCGTATCCTATGAGGTTCCTGCCTTCAGCGGCGTCTTCGGGTACTTTTACGGTACCTTCGAACTCTTCGGTATTTGCCGTCATGTTCCGGCCCTCGATGGTGAGGTTGTCGATGCCTTCCGTCTCTGCGAAGACCTGTAGCTTCTCTCCTCTTTCTGCCTTACTTGCGTTGGTTCTGAAGGAGGTTATAGCGGGGTCAAGGCTGTTGATGGAGTATTTAAGGCGTCCTGAAACACGCTTTTCTGCTTTTTCACCGTAGGTAGTCGTTCCCGTGTGGTTAACCAAGAACCTCAACCTGTTTATCCTGTCAGGCGGGATTTCTGAGTTCAGGAAACCGAATCCGGATACCCATCCTCCTGAATCCATCCCTGTGTCCTGCTCCAGTTTTTTCCCTATCAGTCCCTCCTCTCCATCTGCGAGGATCACAGAAAAGCTGCTTATATGGGATTTGTTGTAGTAGCGGTGGCTCAGGCTCAGGTTGTACTTCAAGGCCACGTCCACCTTTTCATCGCTATAGGAGATGATCCAGCCCTCGATATCGAAGTGCCGGTTAAGGTCCTCGTCGTGTAGATTGGTGGAGTAGTCGACCCCGGCTACTCCTGTCACCAGCAGGGCTATCAGCAGGGGAAACACGATTCGGTCCATGTAGTTTGTTCGGGAGGCTCCGGTAATAAGAGTTCGTGGAACCGCTCTCTGACAATTGTAATACAAAAATCTGCTAAATTTGTATATATAGGAATATGTGTTACAATTGTATTACCAAGGGTCGTGTTCGTAGCCGTTTTCCTCCGCCCGTTCTATCATGTCTTCCTCTGATACCTCGGAACAGGGCGCGAACATCCAGTCCTCTATCTCTCCCATCTTCTTGAGCGCCTTGACTTCTTCTTTCGAGGTTATCGAGACGTTGGCAGTCTCATCATTGTATATCTCTACGAGCCAGAAGTTTTCTTCCTCCCCCATGGGACAAGGTTTCGCCCCCAGCTACATTAATTTTACTAGTCGCTCTTGATTATCAGTTCTGTCTGGTCTTTATTGTTCAGTTTGTTCTGGATCGCCAGACTATCGATGGAGGAACTGTCTCCCCTGAAGGATGTAATCGGATGCTGGAAACGATAGGTTACCCTTATTCTGCGTTGAGTAGGGATAGGGAATCCAAAACTTGGTTCCAGGAGATTCAGGAAATCGTTCTGGTTCAGATCCTCTTCCCTTCGGAGTATAGAGTTTTCGCCTCCTCTAGTAAAGGGTACTAGGAACTGTCCGCCTGACTGAGTAATCTTGAAGAGATCCTTGGAGTTGTTCTGGTATTCGGCTATTAGAGGGTTTGAGAGGCCGATTATGCCGATAGGTTGTCCGGAGCTGATATATCCATAGTCGAGAGAGTTGTCCTGGTAGAAGTCGCTGTTCCCTACTTCAGCTCCATCGATGAAAATCCTGTCGGCAGGAGCACGGAGTTCGAGGGTAACATTATCCGGTTTCTGGCCGACCGTTCCTGCTGTCAGCAGACAGCTAAGGAAAAGAAAGAGTAGGAGCTTTCTTAACATAGTCTCTAATTTCTTTCCATAGTTAAAATGGATTTTCTAACTATTTCCTGACCGTTATGAGTTCTTCGCGCTCCTCTATATCAGGGCAGTTCGCACTCGACACAACTGCCAGGTAGTCGGGTATCTTGGCGCTCTGAATCTGAATGGATACGCTTTCCTCCACCTCTAGGCCGTTGACCGTGGTCTGGTTGACGGGGAGCGAGGAGTTGAAAGCCGCCACGGTTATGTCGCTAGTGAACCGGATTGTCCCGGTGTTCTCCAGATCGAACAGGATGACCGTTCCCGTCTTGTCGTAGACAGGGTCCCGGATAGAAAGAGCGGCGTTCCCACATCTCCGCTCCTGCTGGGTGTCTTCGAGTGCGTTCTGAGTGACATTCTTGGCGAAATTAGGGGCCCAAGAAGAGTATATACCGGCGAGAGCTAAAGCCACTGCAAGTAATATCGCGGCTGATGCAAGCTGTGAGACGCCTTTCATCTTAATCGATGTCTTCAAACCGGTCTGTCATTTGGCAGTTACCTGATATGGCCTGTATATAGTCTGGTTTAGTTCCACTTGATATGTTTGCAGAGGAATAGCTCCCCCTTTCTATACTCATATTTGTCTCCCCTCTTGGCAATTCGTTTCTCCAAGCCACTATCTGGATATTTGTCAGTTCGATTGTACCTGTGTTCCTAACTACTACGGTTGTATTACCGTCTTGGAAGTGCTTGGCTGATAGTATCTCGACGCTGCCCTTGTTGCACTTTGTCTGGTGGAGTGACTGGTTCTCAGTGTCACCGAGTATGTTCTGCACTAGGCTCGGCGCCCAGCTGGAGAAGATGCCGAGCACGGTCATCGTTACCATCAGGATGAGCACTATGCTTATGACGGGCGAGATGCCTTTACTTTCCATAACATAAACTTCGTCGTCCGCCTTTTAGTGTTTTTCAGAGGAAGAATGTCACCGCGAGGTATCCCGATGCGAACAGGATCGCGACATGCTTGAAGCCGGCCTGGAACTCTCCCTCAGACAGCTTGCCGATTATAAGGCCCGAGAAAAGAGCCTGGATGTACACCAGCCGCGTGAACCATTCCTTGTAGAGAGTGATGTTCTCCTGGAGCGTGCTTCCGCCCGTCCCGAGGATGTTCAGGTTGCCCCCTATAGACTGTGAGGCCTCCGCTAGGTTAGGTAGCAGGTAGGTAGTCAGCGCTATGAGGATGCCGATGAAGATGAAGTAGACGATGTAACCCGTTATCATCTCGCCGTAGAGCTGGCTCTGTCGCTCCTCCTTCAGCTGCTTGATGGAGCGTATGTTGTCACCCACCGAGTCCAGCACGTCTTGGATGTGGCCTCCGGAGGTGTAGGCCTGGATTATGGTGTCGACACTCCTCTTTATCAGCTTGGAGTGGGTCTCGTTCCCGAAGTTCTGGAGTATCTCGTCGAACGGTATCCCCCACTCTATCTGGGCCGACATCTTCTCTATCTTTTCGTCCAGCGGTCCGTAGCTACCTGTCTCAGCGTTCTGGATGGCCTGGGGAAGCGACATGCCTGCCCGTGTACCTTCCACTATGTCCCTCAGGAAGGCCGGGAACTCCTCCTCCACCTTTTTCCGCCTCCGGTACTGCTGGTACTTCACGTAGCCCAGCGGCACGAATATGAGGAGTAAAGCTGTGAAGTTGAGGCCGACGAACGCCAGCTGCTGGAAGTTCGTGTATGCGGTGACGGTGGCGCCAACGAGCTCTTGGTCGGTGAAGCCCAGGTTCCTCTTCGATATTACTACCGTGTTCTGCTGTCTCAGGACGTCAGTCGGGACCTTTATTATGTTCGTGGACTGGGAGGTCTCCTCGATGGTCTCGCCGTTAACTCTCACGACCAGTACTGTGGATTCCTGCAGGCCTTCTATATCCAGGGTAAGAGTAGTGTCAGATATCAGTGTGGGGTTGCTGACGTTGAAGTTGAAACGGGCCGGCTCCTGGTTGGTGACAGGCATCGGCTCCTGAAGCGTGAACCTCTTGGTGCTCTCCTGGTAGTACCAGGTGTTCGCCGCCGCGAGTATGATGCCCACTACTGCGGCGACGCCGATGAGTGTTATCAGCTTCTTGTTCTTCCTCCAGAAGTTCTTCAGCTTCAGTTTGCGTTTCTTCATCATCTCAGTCCACCTTCAGTCCCAGGAAGAGTATGAACAGCGTGTTTATGACCGGTATGATGACGTGGACACCCATCCACATCAGGTCCCTTATGGCGAAGCCCATCAGCTGCCCTCCCAGCAGGTTCATAACCGAGAGTATCGTCACGAGGAAGACAGGCGCCGCGATCAGGATGGCGGTGTAGAAAGATGCGTATGTGCTCAGCCGCTCTATCTCCTTCTCGCGCTCCATCTTGTACTCGAAAAGCGCCTCCTCTGCCTTCTCTTTCAGGTAGTCCTCAAGGTTGCCTCCGGTTTCCACGGTTGACAGGATGCCGTAGAGCAGCTCGCTCCACTCTTCGCTGGGCGAGCTTTCCGCCACCTCCCTTATAGCGGTCGTGAAGTCCTCGCCGAAGACGTTGACCTTTCTTGATATCTCGCCCGCCTCCCTTGAAATACCTCCGTACTCGTCGAAGGTACTCAGGAGCTGGAACATCGAACTCGGAGGTATGCCGGAAGTCGCGATGGCCGACAGGTGGTTGACCGCGAACGGCAGGCTCTCGTCTATCGCTCTCTTCCGCCTCTTCGCCTTCTGTCCGGGATACATGAACATGAAGGCGAACACGAGTATCGAGACTGCGAGGGGCATCCCGACGCTGTACCGCACTATCTGGTATGTGGTCGCCCCGACGGAAAGGGTGTAGATGCCGCCCCCCAGCATCGCCAGGAAGAAAGCCCCTATGGTGTAGAGGAATATCTTCGAGACGTATGTCCTGTAGAGCACATCCATGTCCGCCTCGTTGAGGTCCTGCTTCAGGCCCTGAAAGTACTTGCCGTGCCTGTCCACAGTCGGCCCGAAAAGGGCGTTCGCGGCCGCGCTCGTGGTTTCAGCGCTTGCGGCCTGTTTCAGCCTCGCGAACAAGCCCAGCCTGAATGGGTTCGAACTCATTGTACCTTGAGTCCGTCGTTTTGGAACACGTAGCTGTGAACCGCGTTGTTGTAGTCCGAGCCTTTCATTTTTTTCACGTAGATGTGGCGTTCCATCCTGCCCTGCTTCCGGACGAGCTCCATGGTGATTATACCGTCGGCCACCTCCTCCTCTATCTCGGTCGACTCCTCCTGCTCCGCGAGCAGAAGGGTCGTGCATCCCATATCCCTCAGCTCGTCCCTTATCTCCAGCAGGATCTTCCTCCGGTCCTTCCGGGTATCGATGTAGAGGTCCAGGTCGGTGATGGGATCAAGCACGATGCGCTTGGCGTTATTCTCCGTGATGGCGCTCCTCAGCATGTCGGCGATTTTCTCGTACCTGTACGGGTCGAAGTTTATGACGTTGATAGTGCCGTCCTTCACCTTCTCCTCGAAATCCCAGTCGAAGGTGGTCGTCCTCAGTATCTCGTTCTCGGTTTCCTGGAAGGAGACGTAGAGACCGGTCTCGCCTCTCATGGCGCCGCGGTAGAGGAACTCAAGCCCGAGGTTCGACTTCCCGGACCCGGGTTCTCCCTCCACGAGTATCATCTGTCTCTCGGGTATGCCGCCCCCGACCAGCCTGTCCAGGTTGTGTATACCCGACTTGAGTCTCTTTAGCTCTTTCATGCTACGCCTCGAAGGGGTTGGTTTCAACTGATTCTGATTCGTTGAAAGGATTTTCCCCCCTATCCTCGGGACTCCTGTCCCGGACGGCTTCTACCTTTTTTCTCTCGCTCTTCAGCCGTTTCTCTATCTCTGCTACAGGATTTTCCTCTGCTGCCTTCTTCTCTTCAAGGGTCTCCTGGCCTGTTATCTCCCGCACCTCAGCCTCCAGCTTCTCCTGGCTTTCCCGCTCCATCGCTTTGTCAAGCTGTCTCGGACGGGATATGTCGACTTTTTTCTCCGCCTGTATGACATCGTCGAGGCTGTACTTCGAATCCTCTGCGTTCACCATCTTCATTATCTCTTCCTTGTTCTTGTAGTACTCCGCGATAACCCGGGAGACCTTGTCGAACCGTGTCACGTCTTTTTTCTGGAGCCATTTCAGCACCCGTGTCCGGTCCTTGAGCTCCTGGTTTAGTTCGCTCTTGCTTATGCCGAAGTCGTTGCTTATCTTGTCGAACAGGAAGGGCTCGCCACGCATCCTGAATGAGTCGTCGCGTGCGGTCCAGGAGAACACCTCGTTGGTCCTGGCGCTCTGGGAGTCCCCCATCACTTTCTGGACCTCGTGGACCGCCCTGACCCTTCTCGCGCTCTTCTTGACTCCCTTGGCGTGGGTCATGACAACGATGACATCGAGTGACTCCACCAGCGCGGGAGAGAGCGAGATAGGGGGTGTAACGAGCCTCTTGACCACGTCGTTCGGACCCGAGGCGTGCATGGTTCCCACCGAGGGGTGGCCCGAGCTCATTCCCTGGAACAGCACGCTCGCCTCTTCACCCCTGACCTCTCCCACGATCACGTAGTCGGGGTTCTCACGGAAGGACTCCTTCAGCAGCTTGTCCATGTCCACATCAGAATCGCTGTTGGTGCCGAACATTGAACGGGTCACCGAGGGTATCCAGTTCTCGTGGGGTAGCTGAAGCTCGCGAGTGTCTTCGATCGAAACTATCTTGTCCTCGGGAGGTATGAAGGCGACGACAGAGTTGAGGTAGGATGTCTTGCCTGTCGCGGTCCCGCCGCATATCAGGAAAGACTGCTGGTACTGCTCTATCAGCCACATGTAGGCCATTATCTCGGCAGAGGCGGTGCCGAGATTCATTATGTTTATAGCCGAGAAGGGCTCTTCCTGGAACTTCCTGATGGAGAAAGTGGGGCCTCTAGAAGTGACGTCTTCGGTCAGGGAGGCGTTGACACGTGAACCGTCGGGGAGCGCCCCGTCAAGCAAGGGGTTGGCATAGGAGACGTACCGTCCGCACCTCTCGGCCAGCTTGATGACCAGGTTCTTGAGGTCGTTCTTGTCTTCGAACCGGATGTTGCTCTTCACGGAGCCGAACTCAGAGTGGACTGCGAAGAGCGGTATGCCTGTACCGTCGCATCCCAGGTCCTCTATGTAGGGGTCGTGCATGAATGGCTCTATCTTCCCGAGGCCGACGAAGTCCCGGTATATGAAGTACATTATCTTCTTGTGCTGCTTGTCGGAGAGCTCCAGGCCCAGCTCAAGCATCAGCTCATCAATCTTCTTCTCCAGGTAGGCTATGACCTTCTTCCGGTCCTGCATAGCGCTGAGGGAGACGTCAAGCTTCTCTGACAGGTTGTCCTTTATCATCTTCAGGACCTCTTCCTCGTTCTCGTCGAGCGTGGGCTCTTCCAGGTTGTAGACCACCTCCTTGTTCTCGTCGTCCCACTTGATATGGGCATAGGCGAACGGCTTGATGAGAGGGTACTTGACATCTATATCCGACAGCTGGTCGATGTTCTTGGTTATCTTGACATCCTTCTCGGTGCTGATATCAAAATCGAGCTCGCTCTCACCCTCGAACTCGAACGCCATCTCTGGGTCTTCTTCCTTACCGCCGAGCTTTTTCTTGAGGCCGGATAAAATGGACATACCTGTTGAAGAAATAGCTACGGTCGTTAATAATTTCTCGGTCACATCTCTTCCAGAGGTTCTATACCGAGAAGCTCCAGACCGGTGTCGGTGATGTCCACAAAAGCCTCCACCAGCTTCAGCCTTCTGGCCTTCGTGGCGCCCTCAGAGTCCAGTACAGGGCACTCGTGGTAGAAGCTGTTGAACTCTTCCGCGAGCGAGGAGAGATAGTTCGCCACCTTGGCGGGCTCACGCTGATTAACGGCCGCTTCGACCTTTTCCGGGAACTCTGCCAGCTTCTTCAGGAGCCGGTATTCGCTGTCTCCAGGCTCTCCGGTCATCTCCCCGCTCTCGCCTGCCTTTTCCAGGATGCTTTTAGCCCTTGTATTGGAGTACTGGAGGTACGGACCGGAGTCGCCCTCGAAGGACAGCGCCCGGTCCCAGTCGAACTGTATGTTCTTTTTCCGGGATACCGCGAGATTAGCGTACTTAACTGCCCCTATACCTATCGGTTCGGCGTTTTCCACCTCTCTCTCGATTTTTTCGGCGGCCTTTGCCCGTGCTCTCTCCACCGCCCGGTCGAACAGGTCAGCCTCCCGGGTTATCCGGCCCTCGCGGGATGACATGCTGCCTTCAGGGAGCGACAGAAGGCCGTAGGATACGTGCTCCGAGCCTTCTGTTTCGAGCCCTAGCTTCTCTGCCGCGGCGAACAGTTGCCGGAAGTTCAGCTCCTGCTCTGAAGCGACCACGTACAGGTTGTGGTCGAAGCCTTCCTGGTTCCGCTTCTTCAGGTTGTAGAGGTCCCTCGTGATGTAGAGAGTGGAGCCGTCCTGCTTCAGCAGCACCACCCCGGGCAGATCCTCGTCCTCGAACTCCATGAACACGCTGCCATCGTCATCGCGCTCCAGCCTCCCCTCGTCGAGCCAGTCCTCCACAAGCGCCCGGGCGCCGTCCTTGACCGTGGATTCGCCGGTTATCCGGTCGAAACTTATGCCGAGCCGGCGGTACTCTTCTCGGTGGTGCTCCAGTGACGCGGCGCGGAACATCTCCCAGAGCTCGACCGCCTCCTCGTCACCTTCTTCTATCTTTTTCGCCCACTCACGGGCCTCTTCCTCTATAGAATCGTCCTGCTTCGCCTCCTCGTGGAACCGGACGTACAGGTCGTACATGTACTCCATCGGCTCCTCCTCGAAATCGATGTCGGATTCAAGGTTCAGGTGGGCGTATATCACCTTACCGAACTGGGTTCCCAGGTCGCCGACGTAGTTCTCGGATGTGACATCGTAACCCGCGAACCGCATCATGCGCTGCAGCGCGTCACCGAGCACGTTGTTCCGGAGATGGCCGACATGCATGGGCTTCGCGATATTCGGCGATGAGAACTCGACCAGCATCTCACCCTCTCGCTGCTCCACACCCATTTTATCTGAACTGAGAGAATCTAGAACGATGTCGGAGTAGGACTCACGGTCGAGGTAGAAGTTCACATAGCCTGGTCCCGCCACCTCTATATCATCGATGAACTCTCCATCTGATAGCTCTTCTTCCAGATGTGCGGCTATCTCTCGCGGCCCCTTATCGGGCTCGGATGCCGCCTTCATAGCCGGGTAGGCAAAGTCACCGTACTCGTGGCCGGGTGCCTCTATGTCCTCAGCTGTGACCTCTATGCCGAGAACCCTGCCTATCCTTCCCGCCAGTTCTTCCTTTACAGTCTTCATAGATTACCTCCCGTCTCGAAGTTTCAAAACCTTTACCAGTTCCGACAGTATCTCGCGCCCGTTCTGGACCGTAATATCGCCCTCATCCAACGGCGGCGCGACCTCGACCAGGTCGGCGAAAACGGGTTCCACGGTGTCCACAACCGTTTTCACCTGTGCGACGTCCAGCTCTCCGTCAGGATAACCTGTGCCTGGCACTGCTTCCCCTTCGAGAGCATCTATGTCGACGCTGAGGTAGGGGGGTTGTTCGCCGGAATCGAACTCTCGTCTGAACTCTCCGAGTTCACCCGGTCCGAACACTCTCAGGTCGTGCTCTTCCAGGAAATCCTGCTCGTCTTGATCTTTGCTAGTGACACCGACTATCCAGATCTCTTCCG
>CAZAII010000019.1:0-7605 GCA_964485165.1 uncultured archaeon
CGGTCGTCAGCTGCTTGAAATGCTTCAGGTCCTCCGGGTAGTGCCACGGCAGCCCTCCATCCCGTCCTATAACACGGTTCTCGGCCACCGCCGCGACTATCACTTTTTCCATAAGACAGGGTTTATAACCAGAGTCAAATATTTTTGTTTACACAGATGGGTGGAAAAGAAGGAAATCCCGAGGCAGTCAGGGAGCAGGTCTACTCCCGGATCTGGGACTACCGGGGCCAGCTTGAAGAGGCGCTACTGGATCTGAAGGAGGACGCCAACTATTTCGATTCCGGCGATCTGGAGGACAGGTTCGACATAGATATACGGACACAGGAAGTCGGGATGATGCTGGCAGGACTCTACAGCCTTGGGATGTTCACCGCCTATGACTCCGAGAAGCGGTGGCCTTCCAGGTACCTTGCCGAAAGCATCGAGGAGTCGGACCTCAGGGAGACCCTCCATGAGCTTCCCCGTTACATCGCCCGGCGCTACAGGGCGAGAGGGCTCAACAGGAAAGAGACTGCTGAAAAACTCGCCGAGATAACATCCTTTTCACCTGCGACTTTTAACTCGAAGTTCACAGAGTGGGGGATAACCTGGGGCCCGGACTCCCACCCGGAGGAGCTCAGGGAAGAGGTCTTGGAGGAGGCTGAAGGATACTCCAAACGGAAGCGAGCCCTCGGTCAGCTTTCGGAAGAGTACGATTTGCCGGAAAGGACGGTCGGCAACTGGCTATCCGAGGAGGGAATAAGCTTCACCCATCCCGATGAGAGGAGGGAAACAGCGCTCTCCGAACTCCGGTCGATGAAGAGACTGGGCTTTCCGCGGAACTACTCGCTTGAACTCGTCTCCTATCTTGAGGACGTCCCGGAGGGCACGGTCAATGAGTGGATGAAGGGAGAGATACAGTTCTCTGAGGAGCTATAGTCCCGGCTCGTACTTCCAGAGCTTCATGTCTTCTTCGACAAGCTCCACAGGGTTGCCGTCGTCGGAAGCCAGTTCCAGTGCCTGTTCGATTTCCCGCGAGGTGTAGGGTGGCCGTATATTTTGGGAGACGTTCCAGGGCTGGAAAAGGCTGGCGTCGTCGTACTCCTCTTCCAGGTAGGGCTCGACGAAGCCGGTGTAGAGGTTCAGAAGGTACCTCTCACGGCCCCTTTCCAGCTCCTCTTTCCGGGGTTCATGTCCAGTGAAACCGTAGTCAAAACGTGTCTCCATCTTCCTCACGCACCTTCCCTATCAGGTACAGGGAGCCCGTGACGACCACCGCGCCGTTCTCCCCGGCATCGTCTTTCGCCATCTCTACCGCCTTTCTTGGTTCCGTCACGGTCTCGTGTGGTATGTCGATGTGTTCCGCGATATTCCCTGGCTCGGCGGCCCAGGGAGCGTCTGACTTCGTCAGGTAGAACTTCGAGGCCTTCCGCTCGATTATCTCCACCATCGAGGCGATATCCTTGTAACGGAGCGCGTTGAAAACGCAGGTGAAATCATCAGGGAAATCCTCCACCGCCTTTTCAAGCGCCGCGGGGTTGTGTGCGCCGTCGTGGATGTAGAGAGGCTCCTCCGAAACCGTTTCCATCCTGCCGGGGCATTCAAGGCCGGTCAGGGCCGCCTCCAGGTCTGCCGGGGTTTCTTCAAGCACCTCTACAGTCTTGAGCGCGTCCTCAAGGTTTTGTTCCTGGAAACCTCCCTCCACGGGTAAAGTGAATCTCTGCCCCCGGTAAACCAGGGAATCGTTCCTACGTCTGACACTCGCGGGCCTCAGTATCTCCGTATCCCTTGCTTCCGCGGCCTCCTCGATGACATCGAGCTGGCTCCGGGTCACGAGGTGACCGTCCCGCGGTATTATACCTGCCTTCTCCCGGGCTATCTCCTCACGCGTGTCTCCCAGGTAGCGTGTGTGGTCGAGTCCAACATTTGTTATAACCGCGACTTCTGCCTCCGCGGCGTTGGTCGCGTCGAGCCGGCCTCCCATCCCGACCTCCATCACCGCGCAGTCTACCTCTCCGGAGAAGTGGAGGTAGGCCATAACGGTCAGCGTCTCAAAGAAGCTGAGCTCGATGTCCAGCTCTTCCACCTCCCGGTAGAGCTCGACGAACTCCCGCCTCGACACCTCTTCACCGTTTACCTTTATCCTTTCACGCACCGAGACCAGATGGGGCGACTTGTAGACACCGACATCGAGACCCTGTTGCTGCAGCAGCTCCGACACCATCTCTGCCACCGATCCCTTGCCGTTGGTGCCGCCTATGAGCACCACACGGCAGTCCTCCTCGGGGTTTCCAAGCGCGTCCAGTGCCTCGCGGGTGTTGGCTATCGAGGGATCTTCACGTCCGTCTCCACGCCGGAAAAGCCGTTTTTTGAGCTCTGAGTACCGCTTTTGAACCGGTTTCTGCTCCATCAGTCCACCTCTGTGTAGCCGGTCTCCGTGTACAGATCCAGGTCGAGGTCGTCGCCGTCGTCTCCCGGCCTCGACTGCCTTTTCAGGTCTTCCTCCAGGCAGTCGTATGGAGGCGTCTCGGTCACGTTCACTCCTTCCATCATTCAGCCACCGAGAACTTGATGCCCGGGTGCGGGTCGTAGCCACTGAGTTCGAAGTCTTCGAACTCCAGCTCGTCAAGAGGTTTGTCGCTGATAGTCATCGACGGTCTTTCACGGGGCTCGCGGGATAACTGCTTCAGCAGTCCCGGCACGTGGTCGTAACGCTCTTCTCCCTCGCGTTCCTCCGGGGCGTTATCGGTTATCCAGTCCCGGACCTCCAGGTAGCCCTCCCGGGAGGAGGCGCGCCTCATCCTTCGCTTAAGCTCTTCCATGTTGTCGCCGTACCAGTCGCCGCGCTCGTTCTTCCCGCAGTAGATGTGGGAGTCGACCACTGTGTGGCCGAAGTAGCCGAGCTCAAGCCCTGTCTGCTCCGCGATAACCTGTGTTATGAGGGCATAGGCCGCGATGTTGAAAGGGATGCCGAGCGCCGTGTCACCCGACCGCTGTGTGAGGTGGGTGTTGAGCCTGCCGTCCTGCACGTTCAGCACGTAGGTGTAGTGGCAGGGCGGGAGTTTTGAAACCGCTGCATTGGCAGGATGCCATGCGTTGATTATTATCCTTCGAGAGTTCCTGGACCGGTAGGGATGGTCGCCGTTCAGCGTGTCGATAGCGTACTGCACCTGGTCAAAGGTCTTCCTGCCCCCTTCCTCCTCGTTTATCCAGCGCTCGATGCCCTCCTCTATCTCTTCGCGGGGGACACCGTAGTGCTCCTCAGCGTCCTCCTTCCAGCTGTCCTCTCCAGGCCACCACTCCCCCTCCAGCCTCGCATCGCTACCGGGAAGCGGGTAGCGGCGCCAGAAACGACCGTAAGCGGTCGGCAGGTTTCCATCGTCGTCGGCCCAGGCGTTCCATATCTTGGTGTGTTCCTGGAGGTTGCGTATGTGTTCCTCGCCCGAGAAGTACCACAACAGTTCGTGTATCAGCGACTTCCACCTGAAACCTGACAGGTCCTTCGTCGTCAGCAGGGGAAAGCCCTCCGAGAGGTCGATGCGGTAGAACTGGGCGAACGTTGAGATGGTGTCGGAAGAGGTCCTGTTCGGCCTGTAGTTCCCGTTTTCCAGAATGTTCTTCACAAGGTCCTGGTACTGTTCCACGTTCTCCCCTCTCCTGAGACAAGGTTAAGAGCGAAACATTATGTATTTTGGCTGCGGCTTCGGACACGAATAAATAAGTTATCGACCCGTTTCAAGGTATGTCCGGCGGGGGGTACAGGCTCGGTTTCATAGGTGCCGGCACCTGGCTACAGAAATTTCTGCCCTACCTCGACCGCGACGAGATAGAGCTTGACCGCGTCTTCGACATCAAGCCCTACGATGACCTGGGCCCCGAGATCGGTAGAGATACCTACCAGAGACGGGACCCGGACCATGTCTACGGCGAGGAAGACCTCGCGGGACTCGACGCGGTTTACATCGCGAACCACGTGAACAACCACCGGGAACAGGCCATAGCCGCCATAGATAACATGCCTCCGGGTTCAGCGGTCTTCACGGAGAAAGCCCACGGCCCGCGGCTCGAAGACCACCTCGCAGTGAAGGAAGCCGCGGAGGACAGCGACGTGATGGTGTCGAACAGCCTCCACTACATCTACAAGAAGCCCAGCAGGACGATCCCCGGTCTAATGGACTGGGCGTCCGAACTCGGCGACATCGAGCACGTTGAGGCTTCATTCCTCGAGGAAGCGACACAGGAGGACGCGGAGAGGACCTGGCCCCTGAAGCCGGAGAACGGCGGCATCTTCCTCGACTGGATCCATCCACAGGAGGTTATGGTGGAGAAGCTTGACGCCCGTTTCACTGGTATAGATGAGGCGCGGGGAGTGATAACACAGCCCGGTTACTCCGACAGGTACCCGACCGCGGGATTCGCGCGTTACAGCGTCGAAGGACCTTATTTCGCCGACGATGCCACCGCAACTATCGGCGTGGGCAAGGGTTTCCAGGACACGGTCAAGCAGATGAGGATAGGTTTCCCCGACTTCGAGGTCGAGTTCGACTACACCGGTTCAGACACCGAGATGAGGACAGATGAAAGAGGCCGGGTCACGGTCCGTGACCGGGAAGGCAACTCTGTATCAAGCACCTTGGAAGGAGGTCCCACCGCCCAGGAGCTGGTGATAGAAAAGATAGTCGACGTCCTGGAGGGGGGTGAACCTGACCTCGATACGGCGACGATGGAGGAGATAATGTGGCCCGTAGAGATGGCCAACCAGGAGATAGGCATGTTCGATGAAGACGGTCCTGAAGTCCTCGACCGGTACCAGCCCCCGGCAGCCGCCCACTAGAAGTCGACTTCAGAATCCCTGTAGAGCGGGAAATCCTCAAGCAGGGAACTGACCCTCTCCATAGTGCTTTCCCTGACATCGCTGTCACCAGGGTTACTTAAGACATCGGCTATCATCTCCCCGATCTCTTCAAGCTCTTCCTCCTCCATGCCACGCGTGGTCAGCGCGGGTGTCCCGATCCTGATACCTGAGGTCACCATCGGCGACTCAGGGTCGTAGGGCACCATGTTCTTGTTTACCACGATGCCCGATTCTTCGAGCAGCTTTTCAGCCTTCTTTCCGGTGACCTCTTCATCCTGGAGGTCAACCAGCACGAGGTGGTTGTCGGTGCCTCCTGACACCAGCCTGAGACCGCCGTCCTCCAGTCCGCGTGCCAGGGCCTTCGCGTTAGCCTTTATCTGTTTCGCGTATTCCCTGAACTCTGGTTTCGCGGCCTCGTTCAGGCAGACGGCCTTGCCCGCTATCTGGTGCATCAGTGGCCCGCCCTGCGAATAGGGGAACACAGCCTTGTCGACGTCGTCCGCGAACTCCTCTTTACACATTATCATGCCGCCCCTAGCACCCCTTATCGACTTGTGAGTTGTCGTAGTCACGATGTCGCACTCGGGGAAGGGCGAGGGATGCTCTTCCGCCGCGACCAGCCCTGAGATATGGGCGATGTCGCACATCAGGAGCGCGTCGACCCTGTCGGCGGCCTCCCTGAACGCCTCGAAATCGATTTCGCGTGGGTAGGCGGAGTAGCCGCAGACTATCAGGTCGGGATCGTGTTCCTCCGCCGCATCTATTATATCCTCCCGCTCGAACCTCTCGGTATCGCGGTTTATCGCGTAGGTGTCGAAGTCGAACAGGTCTCCCGAGAAGTTGACCCCGTGGCCGTGTGTGAGGTGGCCGCCGTGGGAGAGGACGGGTCCCAGGATCCGGTCGCCTGCGTCGAGCACCGAGAAGTAGGCGGCGAAGTTGGCCTGGGAACCGGAGTGTGGCTGGACGTTGGCGTGATCCGCGTTGAATATCTCTTTCGCCCGGTCGATGGCGAGCTGTTCGACTTTATCGTGGTACTTGCAGCCGGCGTAGTAACGCCGTCCGGGGTAGCCCTCAGCGTACTTGTTGGTTAGAACGCTTCCCTGGGCCTGGAGGACCTGCCTGGGGACGAAGTTCTCGGAGGCTATCATCTCAAGGCTCTCGGATTCCTGCCTCTCTATCTCGTTCTTCAGCGCTCTGTGTACCTGGGGGTCCGCGTCTTCAAGGTCTCGGTGCTCCATGGCTTGAAATGCGGAGAAAATATCTATTACTCTTTTGGCTCACGCCTGCAGAGGAAGTCCATGTACTTCTGGCCTGCCGGGCTTGTGCTTTCAGCGCAGGAGACGATCTCGAACTCGGCCTCTTCCAGCATCTTCCGTGCCTCTTCCTCCTTCAACCGGTATTCCTCCATCTCCCCTTCCCACTTCTCCTTCACGAACCTCCCGTCACCCTCCTTGAAGTCTACGTAGAGAAAGCCACCTTCCTTGAGCTTCTCGTGGAACGATTCCAGCACCTCTTCCATCTCCTCTTTCTCGATGAAGAAGATGGTCGAGGTGCACCAGATGCCGTCGAAACTGCTGTCGGGAAAGTCAAGGTCGCGGATGTCCATCAGGTGAAACTCGCCACCGACCTGTTCCCGGGCATACTCTATCATGCCCTCTGCCGCGTCTATACCCACGACGTCGAATCCTTTGTCACGGAAGTGGTCGGGCAGCCTACCAGGACCGCAACCGGCGTCGAGGATCCTGCCCTTCTCCACCCGCTCGCAGAACTCCTCCATCATCGCGAGGTACTCCTCATCCATGTTGTCAGAGAGTTCGCCGGCGTAGTATGTATCGTCGTAGCGCTCTGCCGCCTGGGAGTATATCTCTTCAGCGGGCCGGGTCATTTCACATCCTCCAGCACGATGTTCCGGGAGAAGCTGCCGCGCTCGCTGTTCTTCTCCTGCCTGAGCTGCTTCACCGTCTCGCGTTCGACTCCTTCCAGCTCGAGGTAGCGTTCGATGACCTCCAGCAGATCCGCGATCTCTTCTCTCTCCCCGCTCTCGGCGAACTCTTCTGCCTCTTCTCGGACCTTCTGCCTGATGAACGGCTCTATCTCGCTATCGCTGAGCTGCCGCGTGACGGGATTTTCATCGTTTTCCCGGATTATCTCGGGTATCCTGTCTCTCACGAGTTTCGGGAGGTCGCTGTTCATAGGTGGATTGAAAACTCTCAACCTTAACTTTCTTGTTATGAGGAGGGAGGATTTCCCCGGCACCTTCATCGTGGTCGAGGGTGCGGACGGTTCCGGGACCACCACACAGTCAAAGAAGCTAGCGGAGGAGCTCGACGCCTACTACACGGCTGAACCGACGGACGGTTCTATCGGGGAGAAAATCGAACGCATGATTTCCAGCGGCGGCTACTCTGCGGAGGCGATTGCGCTTGCGTTCGCGGCGGACAGGATGGTCCACCTTGAGGAGGATATTATCCCGCGGCTGGAAGAGGGCGAGATAGTCGTCTGCGACCGTTACTACCATTCCTCGCTGGTATACCAGCCTGCACTCGGCGCGGACTACAGATGGATCCGTGACCTTAACCGGGGCGCCTGGACCCCTGACCTCACCTTAGTACTCGATATCTCGTCGAACGAGGCTCTCTCCCGCATCGAAAAGAGGGAGCACGAGGTCACCGAGGATACCGTGCCGGAAACTGACGAGAGCCAGTCCCGGCTTCACTTCTTCCTCCGTGATGCGGAAAACATATTCGAGAACCTGAGCTTCCAGGAGAAAG
>CAZAII010000019.1:7615-12152 GCA_964485165.1 uncultured archaeon
AGGAGAAAGTGGTCCTGGGCTACAGGAAGCTTGCTGACAGGCTGGAAGAGCAGGTCGTGCTCGTGGACAGCAGCCAGCCCGTGGATGACGTCTTCTCCGATCTTATGGACACCGTCGAGAAAAACCTAGACGGTTTCTAGTCGCCTGGTCTGGGTGACTGCCTGCCATAACTGTTCCTGTATCGCAGAGCCCCCGGCCTTTAGCTTTTTATTCGATGCGGTTCCTCCCTTTATTCAAGAGATGACAGAAGACGTCGAAGAGACCAACTCAGGTGTCAAGAAGAAAGGCAACTGGAAGGAAGTCGCCGAGTTCGGGGAGGAAGTAGAGGAGGCCATGAAGGAAGCTGTTGACGATAAGTCAGTCGAGGAGTTCGAAGAGTGGCGGCCGAAGGAGGAAGAAGCCGAGAACGACATGAAGAAGAAGACCATCGATAAAGCCCTGCTGCGGAAGAACAGGCTCGAGGAGGAGAGTAACGGCGTCGCGCTCGACATCAGGGAGGCTGGAGAGAAGATAGCCGAGGTCAGCCGGAAGGCGACGGATGATGAGAGCCTTGAGGAGGAGATAACGGAGGTATCCGAGGACGTTGCCCGCCCTTTCTATTCAAAGATGGCCCAGTTTTTCAGGAGGTTCGAATCCCTGGTATACAAGCATGTTATCCTGAGAGGCAAGAGGTACTACTTTGACACCGAGGATTTCTCGGTCGACGTTAAATCCCGGAGGGATGGCAACTACGAGATGGATGTCAGCATACCAGAGGAGGACAGCCGTGAAAGGGTAAAGCAGAAACTGGAAGAGGATGAATCAGAGGGTCTCTAGTGAGCGAGGCAGTGACCGTCCTGGCAGTTGTTTCCTCAGTTTTCATGGGCATATCGATAGGTGCCTCGACAGTCGCGTCAGCCTTCGGGCCAGTTAATAGCGCCAGGTCTGCCAACGTACTCCGTTCAGCACTCCTCGCAGGTCTTTTTGCGCTGCTGGGATCGGTAATCCAGGGAGGCAAGGTAACCAGCACGGTAGGTAGCGGTATCGTTTCTGGCGGGCTTCTTGACATCCAGGCCGCATCGATACTTCTGGTCGCCGCGGTACTCGTCATCGTCAGCGTGCTTCTTGATTATCCCATGCCCACTGCTTTCACCGTCATAGGAGCTGTTGTCGGAAGCGGACTGGGATTCGGGAACGGTGTGATGTGGGGTTCTCTTGGAAATATAGTTTCTTACTGGATCATAATACCTCCTCTAGCCGTATTGATAAGCTTCCTGCTCGCAAAGTCGCTCAGGAGCACCCTGTCAAAGGAAAGCTCGGAGAAGAAAATCCGTTACGCTCTCCTTCTAGCCGGCGCCTACGTATCTTATACTGCAGGTGCGAACTCTGTAGGGCTGGCGGTCGGGCCGATGAGCGGCATCATAGAGTCGACCAGTGCGCTCCTATTGATGGGAGGTATATCGATCCTGATAGGGGCGTGGATCTATTCGCCGAGGATTATCCGGGCCATCTCCTTCGACTACTCGAACATCGGCCCGAGACGCTCATTCGCCGCGCTGACCACTGCTGCGGTCCTCGCACAGGTCGGTATCTTCTACGGCATCCCGATTTCCTTCAACGAGGCGATAATCGCAGCTGTGATAGGCTCGGGGCTCGTGGAAGGCACGTCGAACACCGACAGCACCAAGATAGCCAGGACTGCAGCAGCCTGGACAGGTGCGTTCCTGCTCGCGGGCGGCATAACCTTTGCGATAGGTGTCTTGGTGACTGGTTCCTTCCTCTAGCGGCCGTTCCCTTTTTGTTGCTTCCTCACGTTTTGTGGCCTATGCTGGAGTCCTCAAGGAGATGGATCGAGAGAGGAGTCTTTGTACTGCTCGCGGCTTTAGTCCTGTTTTTCGGCGGTTTCCAGGGTTTCCAGGTCGTCTCCTTCCAGTTCGATTTCTTCGCCCTGATATTCGAGGTGGTCTTCCTGGAGGCCGTGGCTTCCAGCCTGACCTTTACCGGCTTCGTAATCGTTTCAGCGCTGCTGCTGGGCTGGCGGCTCTACCGTGGAACCGGTGTAGAAACAGAGCCCCGGGGAGAAGTGACGGCTATAATCCCGGTTTACAGGGACGGGAACGTGCTCGAGAACAGCGTGAAGAGTCTGGAGGCGACAGGTTATCCGGAGCTCGAAATCGTGGTCGTATGCGAGGAGGACGACGGTGAAAGCCTGGAGAAAGCCCGCGAACTTGCCTCGAGGTCCAAGAACGTGGGCGTGCTCGTCAACCAGTTCGAACCGTCGAAGGCGGGCGCCATCAACTACGTCCTTGAAGAAACCGATTCGGACTACGTCGCGGTATTTGACGCCGACCAGCGCGTCCCTGGGAACTTCTTCTCACGCCTTCTGCCTTTCTTCCCGGAATACGATGCTGTTTCGTCCAGGAAGATACCGGAGCCGGAGGGATGGGTGGAAAGCATCGCTTACTACGAGTCAGTTCTCTTCAACTATATCAGTACACAGCTGCTCTACAGCCTGACGAAATTCCGTATGCTGAGCAGCAGGGGACTGATAGTCAAGAGGTCGGTCCTGGAGGAGCTGGATGGTTTCAGTCCCGACGTGCTGACGGAGGATTACGACTTCAGCCACAGGTTCTACATAAACGGCTTCCGGGGCAAGGAGATCACAGATGTCGGATGCAGGGAACAGGCCGCCCACAGTCTAGTCGACTGGTGGGGGCAGAGAAAGCGGTGGATGAAGGGCTACTTCGAGGTGACGGCGAAGATGGCTCTGGACTCGGTAAGGAGGTTCAGGAACGGCAGGAGTTTGCTCTCGGTCCTGATTTCCGCGCTGACAGTGGCAGGAGGAATAACGATGCTGACCCTGGTTTCGAAGTTCGTCATCCTTCTTCTCGCTGGCGCAGAGCTTATCTACCTCCCACCTGTTTTCGCAGTGATGGCGGCCGCACTCGCGGTCAGGATGCAAGACAAATCGGCCCATGAAATCGAGGGCGGTGGCACCGCCTGGATACTATCGCCGTTCATATACCCTGCCTTCAGCATGGTGACGCTGAAGGCGCTGACCGAACTCCTGATCCAAGGGGACACTTCGTGGTACAGGGCAAGGAAGAAATAGCTATAAACGGTTCCGCCTGTTTATTTTGCCAAAGATATAACCATTATATCTGTCTACTTCCGGTTTCATACGCTATCTCCCCAAGTACTATAGAGATACTCAAGAATTCAGAAGAACTTTTATTAGGGTCTCTGCGCCGTGATAAGTTATGTCATCCGTGAAAAAGGAAGAATCAAAAATTGAGAGATTTCTGCAATCGGATAAGGAAGAACTTGATGAGTTTAGGGAAATTGTTAAGAAGCAGATAATGCTTGAGAAGAAAAGAAAACCGATAATAGAGGATGTAGAACAAAAAACAGCGGAAATGGTGGAGGCGACAGATCAGATAAGGGATACTATACCTCAAAGTGTTTTGGATAAACTCCTACAGCATACTTTTGATGTAAGTGCGGGTATACGTAAACTATCCTTGGAAGATTTGAGACAGATAAATGAAAGATGGGATTTATTCATCAAGGAGGGAAAACAGGTAAACAGGCTATTGGGGGAATTACACCAATTGAATAAGGAAATTGAGGAATTAGTTGAAAGGGAGGAATCAGTTATTGAAGATCAAGATGAGTTAGAAAAAGCGATTGAGGAGCTATCGGAGATAGTGCGGCGAGAAGAGGGAAAGGCCGGAGAAGTGGAAAATAGAGTAAAAGAGCTTTTCGAGGAGGAACGGAGAATTTTGGAGGAGCTAGAAGAGCTGGACGAAGGATTGAGTGATACGGAAGAGCTAGACAGAGAGGAGAGCGAGGAATTCGAAAGTGAGGCTGCCGAAAATATCGATAAAATTTTACATAACTGCGGATTTATGCAGGGAAGAGGAGATTTCATAATAGTTTTCGATTTGGATGGGATAGACCAGCAAGTAATCCGTGAGAGCGGTAAGGAGCTATGGGAACATGTTAAGGTCGATGAAGAAAGGACTGCAGAGGCCAAGAAAGTCGCTGAAAACTTGAGAAAGGAAGCAGGAACAGTTAGAGCTGAGATGGGGATATTCAAGGTAGGATTGAGTGAGAGATTAGGTACAGCGATTCAGCGATACCGTGAAGAGATTAGAAGGCTGGGGCAGCTATTCAAATAAGTCTTAATTGAGAGTGATTTCGAGGGCGTATCTTCCCGTTGTTGACCAGTTTCAGGTTTTTCTCTCGGGATGTTGTTCAACTCCTTCCTGGGTTTAATACCGGGTTAATCAAAATACTGGCTAAGATTTGGGTTACACCAGAAAATCTCTGTTTTTCGGCCTGCCGCAACCCGGTAATAACAGAAATATATTTGCCAGGGCCGCGATTTGAACTCAGGGCCGTACAGCCCCACTGTACGATTATAGTCCGCTAAACCACCCCGCCTATCCCCGGTAGGTTGGGGAAGGTTCTAAAACCTGCCATTCTGCCCCCATCTTGAACTCCCGGCGTGGCCACAAATCTTTGTGACGGAGCTCTCATCGCTGGAGGAGATAGA
>CAZAII010000020.1:0-11625 GCA_964485165.1 uncultured archaeon
AGAACCGGCTGTCCTGGTCCAGGAATACCTGGTCGGAGACGCCCCGGTACTCGCTATCGATTACGGAGTGTCCTGTCCTTTCCTTGATGTACTCCGCCTTCTTCTCCGCAGTCTTGCCCGATCCCAGCCAGCTTGAGTTGAACACCACTTCCGTATCCCCGGATGAGAAGGACGCCGAGGTCATCCCGGTCGCAACATCGCCGTCCAGAGAGTTGGTCTTCCCACCGTAGATAGTCATCAGGCTGTCAGAGACGACTGCACGGGGCATCAGGAACTTGGTTTCCGCCTCCTCAAGTTCGAGTTCGGGTTTTCCTCCTGCCGCCTCAAGGAAGTCGAGCACGTATATCTCGTGCACCATCTTGTCAAGGATGTCGCCGCCCTTCACACCTGACCGCTTCACGGGGTCCAGTATCTTCTGGACGCCGGCCGAACTCTCCCGGAACACCTCTATCCTATCGATATCCACACCTTCCAGGATTTCGAGCGTCTTCTTGACCACCGGGCTCTCCCTCTCCACGAAGTCGACCTTCCAGAAGACGTCGCGGTCACGGGCCAGACTCTTCTCCTCCAGGTGCTCGTCCCGTGTCATGGAAGGAGGTTTCTCGGCCAGGTGGAAGAAGCCGTGCTCCAGCGAGCGGAAGATGTTGTCGGCGTGTTCATCTGCCGGTCCCGCGTCATAGATCATTACGGTGCCCTCTTCCTCTGATGCGGCGCGGTACATCTCGTCCTCGCTACGGAAAGTCTGGAGGTCGATGCCATGGGCCTCAGCGAATTTCTCTGCAGCCTCAAGTCTCTCGAAGTCCATGTCGCACAGCCCCCTGAGTTCTACGTCGACCTCTTGAAGGTGGTTGTGCATCTCCACCAGTTTCTCAAACCCGTACCGGCCGAAGCTTCCGACACCTATCTGGTAGACTTTTACCGTTTCCACGTTCTAAACTGGTGTCTACGGCTTTAAAACTCTCATCTAGATCCAAGGAATTCCCGAAGGGGTTTCATCTCTTCCAGAGGGATGTAATCTGACGCGGCGTTCGAGTTGGTGACGTTGTCCATCTTTAGCGACCGGTACTGGTCCGGACCCATGGGAAAGCCCAGACGCGACGCGAGCTGGAGTCCTATCCTTACGGCGAACATCGGGATGGGCAGTATGGCGACACTCTCGTTCCGGGAACTGTAGAGCATTTGAGTAATATCTGCAAGCGAAAGCTCGTCTGGACCTCCCAGTTCGAGCACCCGGTTCCTGACGCCTTCCTCTATCGCATCAGCCATTATGGATATCAGGTCGCCCCGGTAGATGGGCTGGAACCTTGTCTTACCGCCGCCGGGAAGGAAGCTGAGGTAGGGCGCAGTCAGGTTGTCGACATAGTTAACGAACTCTCCCCCCTCTCCGAAGACCACTGATGGTCGGAATATGAGCCATTCATGCTCTGACTCCCTCACTACTTCTTCCGCCCTTCCCTTCGCCCTGAGGAACGCCGTAGGCCCGTCAGGATCGGCGCCCAGGGCACTCATCTGTATGAAGTCTTCTACACCTTTCTCCTCCGCTGCCCTGACTGCGTTCTCAGTACCTCCCAGGTGTATATCCTCATGGCTCAAACCTTTCTCCGGCTTCCTGAGCGGGCTGAGCGCAACGAGGTTGACCACCGCATCCCTCCCATCGAAGGCGTCAACCATAGAATCGTAGTCGGTGATGTCGCCCTGAACGTACTCCACGCCTTCCGGCACTTCCGCATCCTCCTCGACGGACATAGCAGCGACCCCATGACCTCTCTCCACCAGTTCCTCGACCAGTCCAGAGCCTATGAAGCCTGTGCCGCCGAGAACGAGGATGTTCATGTGGACTCATTTAGGTTCCAGCATCAAAAAGCCTCCGACAGGCCTCTTAAAGTTTGTCACTTTATAGTAATTATGTGGGACGATGAGACAAAGGATAAGACGAAGAGCGCCCGGATACCCGGCAGGGTCAACGATCTCCTCGAGGAGAGGCTTGAAGACCGGGATATAGATCCAAGCGGGCTTTTCCGCTGGGCTATAGCACCCGCCGTAGTGGATGATGTAGAAGCTGCGCACCACTACCTAGACTTCGTCGAGGAGACCTACGATGACCCGGAACTCCAGTCCTGGAACTCGCGCGTCGAGTACTTCCTTGGGCAGAATTTCGGTTATGTTTCCGGCCTCACGGATGAGTACTCGATAGGACCGGAGGAAAGAGAAGAGGCTGTGGAGGGTGTGAAGGACATAATAGTCGGAGTCGCCGCTCGAGACTACGAAAAGGCGATGAGGGGTGGTGAACAGCTTTCAGGCATCGACCGAGAGCTTACCGAAGCAGCGTCTCGGTACATCGGCTGGCTTCCTGATGAATACTGGGATCGGTAGCCACTCGGTATTTAAAACTTGTTCCAGACTTGCTGTATAGGTTTTAACGATGGGAGATAGACCTGCAAGCATCTACAGGGAGCACCCTGGTCAGCCGTATACAAGACAGTCACAGAAGAAAAACGATAACTTCATCAAGGGAGCTCCCGCGCCGCGCGTGACGCAGTACGTTCAGGGCGCAAAGGGTGAGGATTTCGATAAAGCGGTCGTCCTCAACATCGAGCAGGACTGCACCATCCGTTCTGAGGCACTGGAGGCAGGACGTATCGCGGCCAACTCCTATCTCAGCAAGGTCCTCGACCCGGAGGAAGACTACAAGCTGACCATCCTCCCCTACCCTCACCACGTTCTACGCTACCATCCGCTCGCGGGAATCGCACAGGCAGACAGGTACTACGAGGGCATGAGGAAGCCGTTCGGAAGACCTATCGGGCGTGCAGCCATCGTCGACGAGGGGCAGTCGGTATTCAAGGTAGAGGTCGACGAGGGTGACACGCAGAAGGCACGGAAAGCACTTGAGCGTGCGAGCCACAAGCTCCCGGTCGGCAGCAGGATAAAGATCGAAAGGTAGCCGACCTAAGCTTTTAATCATCGCCACGAATTTTTTGTCATGGTGCAGTGGAAAGGAGATATCGCGGAAGCAGAGGCAGGAGGCAAGGCCTACCGTCTTGACTCGATCGAGAACTTCCAGGTTCCGAACTTCTTCGTGCTGACGCGGAAGGAGACACGACAGCTGGTCGACGGCGCTAATACCACGGAGGAAATCGTCAACAGAGAGTTCCCGGAATCGCTCGCCTCGGCCCTGAAAGACGCCTACGATGACGTGGGCGTGAGCTCGGAGGTCCGGAACGCGTCGGGCGAGGCCAGAGACCTTGTAGAGGGACAGAGGAGCAGCGGCCGGGTCTCTGTAAGGATCTCCGGCAACAGGAAAGGAGTTTACGAAAACAGGCTGAACGTCGGTTCCTCTTCTCTCCTGGACGCGGTCAAGGAGGTTGTCGCCTCATTCTACTCTGTGGAGAACGAGCACGACTATCCTGCGGTTATAGTACAGAAGATGATAGAACCAGGGTATACGGGCGCAGCTATACCGGGATACATGGGTAACTACGGCCTCGTGGAGGCGGTTGAAGGACTGGGTGCCTCGCTCGAGAACGGTATCACGAAGCCGGATTTCTACCTTCTCAGGGAGGGCGATGTGATAGAAGGGAGCATCCCGAAGACACAGCTGAAGCTTTCGCTGAACCCAATGAGCAGCAGCGTCCAGAGGAAGGAAATCAAGCGTGAATCCCCGATGTTCGAGGAGTCTGAAGTGGAGGAACTCATGGAGAATCTGGAGGCACAGGACATGGGTGTGAAGTTCGTCTACAAGCGCGGCAGTTTCTACCTTGTAGACGCGTTCGATTCCGGGCACTCTAGCCCGTTCGAGACCTCTGAGACATCGCTTTCCGGTATAAGGGTTTCGGAAGGTGAGATAGAGGGAACCGTGGGAGAGGAGGTAGATTTCTCGGACGAGACACTGCCCCCAGATGAGTACCAAGAGGCGCTGGTGGCAAGGAAAGGTGGTTACACCAGCACGCACGCACAGCTCGCCCGTTCCGCATCCAAACCCGCGATCTTCAGCTTTGAAAGACAGCTGGACCGGGGACAGAAGCTTTCGCTGGGTCCAAGGGAGGTAGAACCCGAAAACACTGGAACCGGATCCCCACAGACAGCAGTTGAAGACAGAGACCTCCCAGAGAGGGCAAGCGGGGAAAGCGTCACCGCCACCGAGGTACTGCCGATCAACTCCGGCGATCCCGGGATCTACCTTTCCTCACCCTTCCCCCGGAAGGGCTACGCCGTGACGGAGAGAGCCGCACAGTGCACGACTGTAGCTCCATCCAGTTACCTGAGGAGCTATGCTGAAGTATTCGCCTTCGATGGCGACAGGGCGGTGCTCGACACCCGTACACTTGACAGGAAAGGCGTCGCGGGTGCGATGGAGTACATCGACGCCGAGCTGAAGCTAGTTCTCCTCGAATATCCCGACCGCGAGGTCATCCGGACGGCGGTCGTGAACGGCTTCGACGCAGTAGGTGTCAACCGCTCACACCTGGAAAGCACGCGGGAGATGGTCGCCCGAGAGGAGAGGAAGTTTCTACTGGAGAAGATACGGGAACTCTAGCCTAACTAAAAAAGGTTACCGCCTATTGATTTCGCATGGAGCAGGAAACCCGGGAGAAGTTCAACTACGAGAGCATCGACGAGATACTGGAGGAGATGGATGGCGAGGGTTACGACCGCGTCGGCATCCAGGGTCCTGACGGCATCAAACCCCAGTTGATAGAGTACGCCGATAAGCTGGAGGAGAAGGGTTTTGAAACGGTTATAGTTGGTGCCTCGACCTTCGGGGCATGCGGCATCGCTGACGAGAAGGTGAAACGCATGGGTGCTGACGCCCTGATACACGTGGGACACACCCGTTTCCTTCACCCTGAGGGCGCGGACATGCGTGATTACGATGTCTACTACCTGCCCTACAGGGAGGACCGCGACCTGATGTCTGTGCTTGAAAACGAATACGACAAGATAGAGGAAGACAGGCTGGGCCTCGTCGGCGTCACCCAGTACATGGACCGCGCGGATCGTGCACGAGAATTCCTGGAGTCGAAGGGATTCGAGGTCGTCGAGGGAAAGACAGGTTTAAGGACTACAGAGCCCGGACAGGTGCTGGGATGTGACGCTGGAGCCGCACACAACATCTCCCATAAAGTCGACGCATTCGTCTTTCTGGGGAGCGGCCACTTCCACCCCTCACAGGTGTCCGAGACTGGGAAAGACGTGTACGTCGTAGATCCGTACGAGAGACATATCTGGGTGGAACCCGCCAACTCGCTTGACGATGAGATGCGCGCCGAGTACGCCCGCGTACTTAAGCACAAGGACAAGCAGAGATGGGGTATCATAACCTCCAGCAAGAAGGGCCAGAACTACCTGCGCGCGGTGGAGATAGCGAAGGAGAAGCTGGAAGAGCACGGGAAGGACGTCTACGTCTTCGTCGAAGACCGTATCTTCGAGGCGGACTACAAGGGATACGGAATCGACATCTACGTCAACTGTGCCTGTCCAAGGATGACTAAAGACTGGCAGGACCTCGCACTTGTATCCCCCAGGGCGTTGAAGATGCTGGATGAGGCAGAATAAAAATCAGGATGTTTTCATGAAAAAACCTTTGTTTGAGGACATCCTTTGCATTAAAGAGTTTGTTCCTCTCCTTCTCTATGATTCTGGAAAACCTGATATTTGACTGGAAGCTGATTTTCTCCCTACTGGTCTGGTTCACGACGTTGGTAGGTGTTTTGCTGGTCTCATTCTGGCTGGTTGAGATTATCTTCCTTAGATCTGGAAGTCTAAAACAGGCGGACTACGGTCCAGAAGAAGTCCATGTAAGGATACTGACGGTGGATGACGTAGAAACCGTAAGAGAGACTATTGAAAAGCTCGATAACTCGCTTGATGATATCCATGTGATCTGTGAAGAACCCATGGATCTGGATGTCAATGTTCATGTTGTACCGGAGAGTTTCAGATGTAAAGCGGAAAGTAAGGGAAGAGCATTGGAATGGGCGAACAGGAACCTTCACACAGATAGGGAGTTCGTACTCTACCTAGATGAGGACAGTCACATGGAGGATTTTTCCGGCCTCCCGGACAGAGATATAGTCCAACTAAGAGAGAAGCCAAGGTATACTGGTTCCATGCTGTCATATATAGCTGATGTGTTCAGAATGGGTGTTCAACTTGAACAGTTAGCGTTTCCAAATATGAGACTTCCGCTCTTTGCCTGGGGAGGAGGTATAGCAGTCCGCAGAGAAGTTGAAAAGAACATAAACTGGAACAGGAATAGCTTGGTGGAGGATACAGCCTTCGCCTGGAGAGCGGTGTCAAATGGAGCTAGTTTCGGAGTTTCAGATATATACGTCAGGAATGAAGCTCCTCCCTCAATAATGGCGATGGTTGAACAGAGGCGTAGATGGTCAGGAGGCAACCACATAGAGGCAAAACACCTGTCACAGCCCTATAGAACCCTGCAAGAATGGAGAAACTTTTCATGGGGTTTTACACCTGTTTCTGCCCTGGTTTTACCACTAATGCTGTTTCTTTTTTCAACTCCAATTTTCTACCAGGATGCTTTACAGGTAATCGGCAGTTTTCTTTTTGTAGTTACTCCGCTCTGGTATATTTTAGGAATAATATACTACAGAACACCGGACTGGAAATATATACCCGGTTTGATAATCTGTTATCCTGCAACCCTACTACACGGTCTAGGGGCTGCATGGGGTATAATATCACCCCCAAGGGATTTTGAAGTCACTCCTAAAGAAAAAAGCTAGGAGGTTATAAACTTTCTTTCCCCTTCACACAGTTCTCTGGGCTTCCCAGATGTGTTCATGAAAACCAAGTCTTGTTTTAAAGGTTATTATCTACTAGTAGTAATGTATGCGTTTATTTGTCTCATTTAAAATTCGATCCACATTGAAGAATAGGTGGTAAAATGGACACTGAAGAGAGACGCCGGCTCATAGAGAGGAATGCGGAAGAAGTGATGCAGAACGAGGAAGAAGACGAACTGGCGTCGCTTCTGGAACAGGAGGAGCCTCAGGTCTACGCTGGCTACGAGCCTTCCGGTCCGCCACATATAGGTACCTGGCTGACTGCACGGAAACTCCTGGACGCTGAAGAGGCAGGTTTCTCTCCCACAGTCCTACTGGCTGATGTCCACGCAAAGATGAACAAGAAGTTCGAGGAGGCGGCTGAGAACAACGGGGATAAACAGGAGGAAGAATACGCAGAGCACATGTCGGAGCTCTGGAGGACAGTATTCCAGGGCATGGGACTGGAAGACGCCAGCTTTGTAACTGGGAGCGAATTCCAGGAGGACTGGATCTACAGCCGGGATCTGAGAAGGTTCGCGTCCGAATTCTCGGACCGGGACGCCGGAAAGGCGATGGCGGATATCGTAAAGCAGGGCGAGACCAGCCTCGCGCAGCGGATATACCCGGCCATGCAGGCGCTGGATATTCCCTACGTGGGTGCCGATCTGGCGGTGGGAGGTATGGACCAGAGACGGATACACGTCGCCGCACGTGAGAACCTGGAGAAACTGAAGAGGAATGAATACGACGATATGTTTGAAAAACCTGTCGCGGTCCACACCCCTATAATAACTTCCCTGAACGGGCCTGGTGCAAAGATGAGTTCTTCTGTGGGCGGCTCGACTTTTGCACTTTACGACAGCCCTGAAGATATCGAGCAGGCTATCAACCAGGCTTACTGCCCCACCGATATGGGTCAGGTGGGAGAGGATGCGAAGAAGAGGACCGACGGACACTGGGCCGATGTTGATATAGGTGATATAGAGGATATGGAACTCCAGGAGGCAAACCCCCTCCTCCAGATATCAAAGTACTTCGTCTTCGGGGCAGATGAGGAGCTGGAGATAGTTCAGCCTGAAGAGTACGGCGGCGAGACATCGGTTTTTGCCAGCTACGACCAGCTTGAAGAGGCCCTGAAGTCAGGCGACCTCCACCCGGCAGACTTCAAGGGCGGCGTCGCAGAATACGTGGTAGAGCGAATGGAACCCGTGAGAGAGGAGATCCAGAGGCTGTACCGTAGCAGTCCGGAGGTATTCGATTCTCTCGATGAACTCGGCTACGACATACCTGATGTGGAGGCCGAAGGCTATGTCAAGACCACGTAGAACCTTCCTATAGTCAGTTCTAGTTTTCCCAGAACCAGTCTACTACTAAATCTTCATCCAGCTTCTCTGGCTCCCACTCAACAACTTTCTCTGCAAAGAGGCTGGAAAGGTCTTCATCCCTTGACACCACATCTCTGTATGCCCCATAGGCTATCTCCTCTGCAAGCCGGGGTTCTCCTTCAGCCCTTTCTCTCCTGCCTGATTCGTCAATCCATCCCTCTTCCTCGTCATAGAACCTGGCATGGTTAGAGAACTCAGCCGGAGTCCCGGATACATCACTCGCCATCCTGCCTATGAGGTGCTGTAAGAGCCAGTCCCGGTTGTAGTTGGGACGGGGGTTCATCTGGTAAACGAATCTTTCCCTGTCTATCTCGAATATCTCGGGAGGTTGGTCACCCGTCACCATTATCTCGGAAGGTTCACGGTCCCCCCTCCAGAGACCGAGTTTGTCGAGGGTGCCAACATAGCGACCTAGCTGGCTCGCAACTTCTTCATCTATCTCGATATCGGAGAGGTTATCCGTCCACTCGTAGAATATCCCGACATCATGGTTCGAGTTCCAGTAGTCAGGATCATGGTTCTCCTCTACGAAAACGTAGTTCTGGGGAACCGGGGGAACATAGGGCCTCCCCTGGAGCCGGCCCCGGGCGTTCTCCATCCCGAGAAGCAAATCCAGTTCCTGGACGAAGTAGCCCGTACTGGGACGGGGTTCAGACCAGCCCAATTCATCTGCCTTTTTCCATGCATTGGGCATCTTCTCAAGGTCGAACCCTGTTATCGAACCGACGTCTTCATACTCTCTCGCTACCTTGAATCCAAGTATCTCTTTATCATCCGACACGAAGGCGATTGAGCTGTTGGGAGTCGGGACACCCCCCATCTCGTGGTAGTTTATCCTGTGGGCCTTAAACCGTTTCATGCCGTCCTCTGAGTCCCTAACAAACATCTCAAAAGGGACCTCGACATTAGAGAGGTATTCCTGTTCCAGAGCATTGAGTTCCTCAACCTGGGTCTGATTCGGCTCGTAGTCACCAAGGGTAACATCCGGATGCCTCTCCGTCATCTCGTACTGGGGGCCAAGACGTCTGTCCATCCCTTCCAGGAGACGGGTATGCTCACCGTCATATCTTACGGTCTCTACATCTTCCAACCGGTCAAGGTTATACGGTTCTAATTCACTACTTTCAAATGGTAACATATATAGTACTTGGTTCTCACTATATATAAGTCTTCTGTCTAAGCTCCAGCAAAGTGGTTTTGGCAGGGCAGAAAGACTTTTATTTTACAACCATTTGATTGTGACAGTGTATGTCCGGTACACATGACGGTTCACAGGGCAGCGTTTTCGTGACAGCGGCCCTTGATACGGACGAGGTCGGGCTTGACCACCTCAGTGAAAGGCTTGAAAACGGCCATTCAAAACCTGCAGAGGATATAAGAGAGGAGGCATTCGAGGACGAAGTAGATACCTCCGCCATTATACCCGGGACGGAACTAGAGACGGATTACGTGGAACAGATGATCCTCAACAAGGAAGGCTCGGTCATGGTGGACCTTGATCCCGACGACTCAAGGAGTTTCCAGTGGATACCGGGCGCTTCCAGCGAAAACCGGGTGGAGTTCTTTGTGCCGCTGATAGCGGACAAAGAGGTCACAATGATAGGCCCCTACGGATCCATCTTCAGGTACAGCCTCGAATCGGACACAGTTACTTCCCGGGCCAGCGTGACAGAAGAGCTGTTAGAGGAAGTGGGTATGCACGCAGGACTGGAGTACATCAACTGGGAGCCCGGAGATGAAGCAGGGACTCCTGGCTACGAGATGGCGAGGAATGCGGTAAGACGGGGAGAGTACGTTGCCGAGACAGGTGATTCGATTTCCATAGCCCAGCCCGCAAGAAGTAGCCTGAAGAAAAGGGTCAGACAGCCAGAGAAAGCCAGCGAACTCTACGACGTATTCCAGGAACTCGCTGATGAATGTGAAAGTGGGGAGCTTGCACGGAGCCTAAGACCTACGCTCTCGGGGAACGGGTTCGACATATACCAGCTGGATAACAACTACTACCTTATAACCAATATAGAGGGTGATATAATGGCTGCCGGCAAAAGACACCAGCTAACAGGCTACCTCAGGAGGGACTAGCTACTCCCAGCGATCTTTTTCCAGCAGTTCCGAGGGACCTTCTACTGTTTCGCCTTCCCTTATAAGTCTTTTCAGCTCTTCCTGTCCCTTCGTATAACCTATCATCACCGCTCCGACAAGCCTGCCTTCACGGAGGAAAACCCGGCGGTACTCGTCCTCCGAATACTTTTTCGAGACCGTCTCCCCGCTCCAGTCACCTATCGCCAGGAACTGGACGTCGAAGTGGCCGACGCCGTAGGTGTTGACGTAGTCGAAGGGAGTAGCGTCTCCCACCATGTTCTTCCCTGCACATTCTCCCATCGCCTCCGAGTGGTCCCAGGAGCCGTTGACCGTCCGCCTCTCGAAGACGGGCGAGTAGTATTCTACCATGTTGCCCGCCGCGAACACGTCATCCGCTGAAGTTCTAAGATATTCATCTGTTTTTATCATCCCGGTATCATTTTTCTCTACACCTATAGGGTTCGAATTCGGCTCCTGGCCTATCGCAATCGCCACCGCATCACAGCCGTAGGTTTCACCCGAAGAGCTAACGACGGACACCACCCGGCCTTCTTCCTTCTCGAATCTCTCCGCCTCCGTATCAGTTACCACGTTCACCCCTTTCCCCTCGAGCTTCCGGTGGATAATATCGGCGCCTTCACTATCCAATCCGCGGCTCCACCAGTTACCCTCCCTTATAAGGTAGTGTGTCTCGGCGCCGTTCTCCGCGAATGCGACCGCGAGGTCGATCCCGAGCAGTCCACCACCAATCACGACAGCTTCTTCCGCCTCTTCGGCCGCTTCCTTGATCCTTTCCGCGTCCTGCATCGTCCACATGTAGTAGATGTTTTCGTGACCGTTATCGAAAGGGAGCCTCCGGGGCGAACCACCTGTCGCGACCAGAAGCCTGTCGTAGTCGTAAGAATCACCGGCCTCCGTTTCCACCGTTTTGTCAACGGTGTCCACGTCCACTATCCTGGTCTCGAGCTCGAGGTCGATGTCTCTTTTCTCGTACCATTTCTCGTCGTGGACCCGGACGTACTGCAGCGGCAGAGAACCTTTCATGAAGGTCTTCAGCATTATCCGGTTGTAGAGAGGCTCAGACTCGTCGGTGACCACGGTCACGTCCGCTTCTTCATCCCGCTTCCTGATGGTCTCGGCTGCCGTCGCACCCGCGATACCATCCCCGATTATGAGGTAGCTTTCTGACATCTAGTTCGACTCTGGAGCCTAAAGCGTTTAAAAGAATTCCAGTTCAATCCATCAGATACAGTTTTCGTAACTGTGCGGAGCTGGTGTAGTCTGGCCCATCATTTCACCCTGTCACGGTGAAGACGCGGGTTCAAATCCCGCGCTCCGCGCTCTTCTCGTATGCGAAGAGTGCTCGA
>CAZAII010000021.1:0-11221 GCA_964485165.1 uncultured archaeon
AGATGAAGGTTGTTCGTGCAACTACCAGAATACGGAAACCGGTGTATGCAGTGACGGGACAATCGACAGTAGTACTGGCAGTTGTTCGCCGCCCGCAGAATACGAGTCTGATGATACGAGCTGTGACAGCCTGGACAACGATTGCGATGGCATGGTCGACGAAAACTGTGATCTTGACGGTGATGGCTACGGTTCAATTCAGGACTGCGACAACTCCGATCCTAATACCTACCCGGGAGCGGCGGAAGAGGATTCAACCTCCGCATGTATGAAGGACGCAGACGGAGACGGTTACGGGGATGCAACACCAGGATCTGGTATCACGGCGGGATCGGACTGTGATGACTCAGAACCTTCAGTAAATCCCGGTGAAAGTGAGGTCTGCGACAGCTTGGATAACGACTGTGATGGTTCGGTAGACGAAAACTTGAGCTGTTCCCCATAATGAGTGATTTAACTCTGGTAGCATAAACTGGAATTCATGAAGATATTTCTCTGCAGGCATGGACGCACCGATCACAACAAGAACGGTATCGTTCAGGGCTACCTTGAGGTCGAGCTGAACGAGGAAGGTGAAGAACAGGCGCGTAAACTCGCCCGGCGTCTAAGCGATCTCGACATCGACTCTTTCTACACCAGCCCCCTGGTCAGGACGGTCGAGACAGCGACCATAGTCTCTCAAAAGATTGACGCGGATCACGAGACTCTTGAAGACCTTAGAGAGGTTGACCAGGGCATCTACGAGGGAGAGGACTCCCAGGAGATGTTCGAGGAGATGAGAGCTGCGGAAGTCGACGATCACCGCTGGACGCCGGAAGATGGCGAAAGCATGGAAGACCTCAGGGAGCGGTCGCTCTCTGTCCTCGAGACAATGGAGCAGAGACACCAAGATGAGAATGTCCTGCTGATAGGCCACGGCGGGATAAACAAGGTGATGATACTTGCAGCGCTCGGCCACTCGTCGAAGAACTTCAACAGGATAAAGCAGGAGAACTGCTGTCTCAACGTTATAACCACCCATGAAAGCCACGGCTGGGTCGTTGAGAAGGTCAACGACACCTCACACCTGGGATAGCCTCACTCCATTCCCTCTATCCTCCTGACAGCCTCCTCGAATCCAAGGGGCTGGAGATCACTGATCTCTTCCGGTATCTCTTTCTCGACATCCAGGTCGTACCTCAGGCTCTGGACAAGACTCGCTGCCAGGTCGTAGTCCTGGCTGGTGACGAAGTGAAGCCAGTGGGCCGAAAGTCCTGGTGAAAGGAATGGAACAGGGATGAAGTAACGTTTCAGCCCCTTTATCTCGGCGTATCTTTCCAGCATCTCCCTGTAGCTGAGTCTGTCCGGACCCCCGATATCGAAAGACCTGTCACATGCCTCAGGGCTGTCGAGGACCGCCATCAGGTATTCCACCACGTCATCGATGTGTATAGGTTGCGATACAGACTCCAGCCATCTTGGCGTCACCATGACCGGAAGGTTGTTGACTATATCCCTCATGAGCTCGTAGGAGGCGCTTCCATCGCCCATAATCATCGCGGCCCTCAGCTCAGTGAAGCAGTAATCTCCCCCTGAAAGTATCTCACCTACCTTTCCCCGGCTCGAAAGGTGCCTGGAAGAGGCTCCCTCCGGTACTATACCTGTAAGGTATACGACCTGTTGGATTCCCGGGTTACAAGCCTCCCTGAAGCTCTCGGCACTCTTCCTTTCCTCCTCTTCAAAGTCGCTCCAACCTGACATGCTGTGGACCAGGTAGTAAGCCGCATCTACACCTTCAAGCGCCTTCTGGAGTTCGTTAGTGTCCCTTACATCCGTTTCGAAGAAATCCACATCCTCGATTCCGGGATCCCTGATATCGATGGCAACAACGTCGTGCCCGCGTTCAAGTAGTTCTCTTGCCAGATGCCGTCCCACGAATCCTGAGGCTCCTGCGACACCCACTTTCATGGCTCAAAGATTGGCTCCGGAGATGTTTAAGATTCCCCCGGGTCTCAACCCTCAAGGAGATGCCTGAAACTGTTGTTGAGGTAGTCATCTAGACCGTACTGCTCCCTCAGCTCATCTGAGTCCATCCGGAGAATATCATCCCGGGCCGCACTCTCGAAGTTCTCGTACGCCGCCTTCTGGGCCGCAGAGGAGCCGGCGTAACGTGCGAAATCGCCGAAGCCCGGCGCCATCTGCTCAAGGCCATCCTCTGGAGTCGCGTTCACAGCAAGGATAAGCTCATCCATAGTGAAATCGTCAAGTACGCCAGGCTCATCTTCCACCATGAAATCAGCTGGAGCGGGTTCAGGCCGGGGTATGTCCAGCTCTCGACCAACGAGCTGTTTTCCCATCGCAGATGCGAACTGTTCGGCGACGCTGTCCTGGAGGTAGTCGCCTCTCTCATGACCCATCACTTCCTCTCTGAGCCATCCCATTGTGTGGGCCCCGACTTCGTCGTAGCCAAGACCGATACGGTTCGCCGCGACAGGACTGAATATGAACCGTGAGCCACCGTCCGGTCGTCGCTTCACCACCAGAGGTTGCTCGTTCGGTTGGAGGTCTCTCTGGTCACCCGGATCCTCATCGAGGTACTGGAACTCCGGCATGTTCTGCCTTACCCCGTCCATGGATATTTGGTAATGGTCGTTAAATATACCCATAGAGGTCTTGAAAGCATCGGTGAGTTCATTCCCTGTGGTGACCGTGTAGTTTTTTTCCGCCATATTTACTATATAGAGATAGTAAATCTTATACAGGAAACGGAGGCACACGTTTTTACCATCTGCCGGGCCACATAATGCATGGAGAGAAAAACCCTGGCACTGGTTCTCGTGGTCCTATCTGTAAGCGGTGTCGCGGTATACGGCGCAATACCAGACAGATCCGCTGCTCAGGATGAAGATTGGAAGGACCAGGTCCAAAACCAGGAACCAGCAAAGGCCACGTTCGCCGGTGGATGCTTCTGGTGCATCGAGGCGGTTTACGAAGACGTTGAAGGGGTAGGAGCCGCCATCAGCGGTTACGCTGGAGGCAAGGAATCAACCGCGACCTACGACCAGGTGCTGACCGGCGAGACCGGGCACCGGGAGGCGGTCCGTGTCAGGTACTATCCCTCAGTGGTCTCCTACGGGGAACTTCTCGACCTCTACTGGAGAAGCATCGACCCCACGGACGCCGGAGGCCAGTTCAGCGACCGTGGGCCGCAGTACACCACCGCTATCTACGCCCACAACCAGAGACAGTACCGACTTGCGGAACAGTCAAAGGAGAACCTGAGCCAGAGCGGAAGGTTCGAAGAACCGATAGTAACAGAGATAGAGAACTTCACAACCTTTTTCCGGGCCGAGGACTACCACCAGAACTATTCAAAGAAGCGTACAGCCCGTTACAAAGTATATGAAACCGCTAGCGGCCGGAAAGGATTCCTTGAGGAAATATGGGATGACTCCCCGCTGGGCTGAGCACTAATCGAGCGCCCTGACCTCCATGAGATACATCTCAATATCGCGGGCATCCTCCTCTGTCATCGCCTGTGAAACAGTCTGGACCGTCGCCGCACTGATAAAATCGACGAGGTTGTTCTCGAACTCTTCCTCCATGTCGCCCATGTGAGAATCTATCGCATCAAGGAAGAGCTCAATGGGGTGGCCGTACTGCTTATCCGTTTCAGGCTCGACCACCTTGTAACCGATACCACCCGACATGCCGTCCACTGCATCGGTCTGGGCGAGCATGGCGGCGAGAGGCGCCGTGTCTTCGAGCACCGAGCGGACGTTAACGGCCCATTCCCCGGTATCCGGTAAAGCTATGCCTTCGAGACTGCGGACCGGTTCACCTTCAGCTTTCCTCTTTCTCCACGCCCTGCGGTACTCATCCCGGTCGCCGAAGACAGCCAGGTCGGGTTCCACGATATCCTGCTTCAGCTCGCTGTTGAAATAGTTTATAGCCTCATCCCTGGTGTCAAACCTTTTCCTCCGCGGGAAAAGATGTGGTCCGTACTCAAGCACGTACTTCTCTTCTTCCTCGTAGACATCGGCGCTGTCGGCTACCGTGGTCGCGGCCCTGTCCAGTATCCGGTTAATCCTTCCTTCCGCCATAGATAGGGGATTATCGACAAGTAATAAACATCTCGACCCTGAGCAGTAATAAAAGGCGTCCTGTTATAAAAGTTTTCGACATTAGTTGTGCTATAGCGGAGGTGTTTTAGTTTGAAAGGTACAGTAGCTTTCTTCCACGATCAGAACGGTTACGGCTTCATAGAGACCGACGAGATGGATGACGATGTCTACTTCAACGTTGACGATCAGGACGACGATTTCAGCGTCGAAGAAGGAGATGAAGTCGAGTTCGATCAGGAAGACGCAGAAAGAGGTCCCAAGGCAGTTAACGTAACTGTCGTCTAGGATGGTTCCTCGACAGAAGTCCACATATCACCCACTATCTTCTTCCTATTCTTTTTCAGCCAGCCCTGGCTTTACCCCCCCGTAGTTCATCCATCGTCCGAGAAATAATCTAGGGTGGCCTCAGTCCTCTTCACGGCAAGACCATCGCCTAGTTCCCGGATTCGCGGTGGTTTTCAAGGAACTCTCCTGCACGCTCGACCGCCATCTCGACACTTCCGAGCGCGCTGTTGACTTTCCGGAGCTCAGTTGCTGCAGCGTCCTCTAGCTTGAACGCCCCCTTGAACCTTTCATGGATGTCCTGTATCTTCTCGATAGCATCCTGGGCCTCCTGGTGGGCTATCTCCACGTCGTCAAGAGTGTCACGCAACTCCTCTACAGTTAGCTCACGTCCGAGCTCGTCTATCACCCTGTTCCATTCCTCCACAGGGTCGTCGTTGTCAGGGTCGATGTTCACTACCGCGGCGAGCACCTCCTTGTGTGGCTCCAGTCTCTGGAAAGCGTCCTTGAGCTCCTCCTCTGCAGCCTGGGCCTCTTCTAGCGCGTCTTCATCCAGGGTAACGCCATCATCCAGCTTTCCGATAGCATCCTCTATTACCTTATCCATGTTATCAACTTTCAACCTTGCTTCTTCGCTATCTCCTGCCATGAGAAGTAGTGGGCCTCAGGCCGATTTAAAAGCTTCGTGAGGTCTATCGAACCTAGTTCTCCAGGTTTACCTCGCGGTCCAGCGAGGTTGCGAGGATCCTCCGTATCTTCTCCTCAAGCTGCTCGAGTTCGGATTCAGTCTCCTGTTTCCTCTGCTCCAGCTCCTGCCTCCGTTCTTTCTCCGCCTCTATCCTGTCCTGGAGCCTGTTTATCTTCCTTTCAAGCTCTTCCTCTTTCTCGAGGACATCGTGTCCCTCTAGCTCCTCTTCAAGAGCCTCTATAGATTCTTCCAGGGACCTGAGTTCTTCGACCTTCTCCGCCATGCTCCTGAAGGTCTCCGAGCCAGACAGGAACTTCTCCCTCTGGCTCTCATCCAGCAGTTCGTCGGGTAGAGCGTCCGCGGCCTTTTCCACCGCTTCCTCTACCTTTGAAGGACGGTAATCAAGAATGTTGTCGATGTCTTTTTGCTGGATGTCCTCAAGTATTCCTTTATCAGCCGCGAGCGATAAGTCGCCGTTTCTGGCCTGGTAGAGCAGTTTTTTCAGTCCGCGCTCCATCTTTCCAGCCGACTTGCCCAGCTGCTGCCGTACTCGTCTCTTCTTTTTCCTGGCGTCTTCAAGCTCCTCCTTCAGGTCATCGTACTCCTGCCACGCTTCTCCCTGCCTGTGCTCCTCAAGTTCCTGCTGTAAATCCCTTTTCTCCTCCCGGAGTTCTTCCTCATCCAGGCCCCGGAGCTCCTGTTCGATTTCCTCCATCTCCTCAAGAAGTTCTTCCCTGGTATCTAATGTTTCCTCGAGGTCCCGGCCCATCAGCTTGACCTGGTACTCGTTCTCCAGCAGGCTGGAGAGCCGGTCGCGGTACTTCTTGAGGTCGCCGAGCTTCGAGGCTATCATATCCTGTTTCTTGACCTCCTCCATCACCGCCACCTCCTTCTGTTTCATGGCCTGGAAATCCTCAAGGAACTGTTCAAGCTCTGACTGGATGTCGCCCGGCTCCCTGGGAAGTGAGACGCGGTCTATCATCTTCCTCCTGTCCCGGACTATGTTATCCATGACATCTTCCACTATCGTCCTTCCCTTTGAATCCTCGTAGCCCTCCAGCTGTTCAAGAGTAGTATCGAGTTCGTCCATGGCATCACTTATCTCCGACCTTATCTTTTCCGCCCGCTTCTCGGCCTTCTCCAGTTCAGCCGATTTCCTCCGCTGGAACTCCTCAAGGGCTTCATCCGGCTCCAACTCGATTGGTTCCTTCGACCGGCCGAGAAGTCTGTCGATCATGGTCAGCAACCAGTGTTTATCTCCAGAACTTTATCAATCCGATGACACTGGCTAGAACTTTGACATCCTCTGTGCGAGTTCGTCGATTATCATACCCCTCTGCCGGTAGTAGGGGTTTTCGTGATCCAAGAGCCGTTCCACCGGTGTTGAATCCAGGCAGGGCTCCTTTCTCAGTTCTGGTTCTTTTCCGGCTATCTCCCTGTAGGACTGGGCTATCCTGTACCACTCCTCCGTCATCCAGTCGGCGTTCGAGAGCATCGCGACCTCCACACCGTTCCTCTCGAGGCCATCAGGATCAGTCACGAGCCTGAGATCGTTCTCCTCCTGGAGCTGGCCGATGGCGTCGACCATCGAGTTGAAAGAGTTGACGCCGTTCAGCGTGACCGTGGCCTTCCTTGGGGAAGGGTCAGCCGCCAATCCGGGGTTCTCGGGAGTGGCGTAGGTCTCCACCTGCACCGGTTCGTCTATCATACCGTCAAGCCGCTGCATCACGTCGAAGACCCCGGTCAGTGCGTTCACCAGTTCGTCGGCACAGTCGTAGAAGCGGGCGTAATCCCGCGTTTCATGGAAATAGTCAACTGAAGAGCTATAGAGCGCGGTCTGGGTCTCAAGGTGGTCATTCGCGTCCTCGAGCTCACCCATGGTGTCCAGGAAGTACGCAGCAGTATTGCTGTGTTCTGGCACAACATTACTTCAGGGTGATAACTGTTAAGTAGGTTCTGAACGGCTTCAGCACACCGGGCTTTTTAACCTTGAGAATCAAGTGGAGATATGGATTGGAGAATCCTGGTCGCGGTCATGGCAGTTGTAGTCGCCGCGGGATGTACGGGTTCACCCGGTGCAGACCAGACTGGTCAGACTGGTGAGACCGGGATGTTCGGCTTACTGGTGAGCGACCAGCCATCCGCTATAGATGATTTTCAGGCTCTTAACGTGACTTTTTCTGAGGCGAGACTTTTCAGGGTCAACGCCAGTGAAGATGGATACACCGGCATCGAACTCCCGGGTCCTAAAGTAGACCTGACAAAGGTCAAAGGTGACAAGGCAAAGGATATACTCATGCAGGAAATCGAGGCCGGCAGGTACTCCAAGATAGAACTCCACGTCTCACGGACGGCCGGTTTCGTTGAAGGCCAGGAAGTCGATGTGATGGTGCCCAGCCAGAAGCTCATGATAACCAAGCAGTTCATGGTGGCGCCGAACGAGACCACAGAGTTCGTATTCGATATAAACGTGGTCAGGAGGGGCAACCAGGGATACAACCTCCTGCCAGTAATCTCGGAGAGTGGAATCGTGGGCAGGGAAGTAGAGGTTGAACGTCAGGGTGACAGGGATAGAGGGAATCCCGGCCAGGAGGCGCCCCCGACTTCACCTTCCGCCGAGGGACCACTGAACTGAGACTCACGGAGACCTGTGTATTGATTAATCTGGAGGCCCAAGGATTACTCTATGTTACTCGAAGACTACATGGGTGAGTACGGTACCAACCAGGTGCGTGCGGTGGTCGTTGACGCGGAACCGGAAGAGGTCATGGAGGCGCTGAGGGATACCGACCTCTCGCGCTCCGGCGTTTTTATCAAGGCCCTCGGCTGGCTGAGCGTCATGCCGGACCGAGTCATAGAGTTCCTGAAGGGTGAGGAAGAGCTCTCGGTACCAGAGGAGTTCAGGGTGGACAGCCTAGAGGAGCACGGCTGGACCATGCTGGCAGATGACGACCACGAGCTTGTCTACGGCGTCGTCGGGAAGTTCTGGAAACCTGAGCCGGAGATACAGGAGGTAGAACCAGACGAGTTCATGGAGTTCGACAGGCCAGGTTTCGCCAAGGCCGCCATCAATTTCTACGTACAGCCCTATGGTCGCGGCAAGACCCTGCTTTCCTACGAGCTCAGGGTAGATGTTATGGAGGAAGGGATGGAGAAGAAGTTCGGCATCCTGTGGAAACTCATCGGACCTGTCAAGGGATACACCGTGAAGAGAGTGCTTGAAAGGGTTAAGAGAAAAGCGGAGGGCTAGACTATCCCAGTACCTTGTATTCGCCGAGAGGCTGTAACTCACCGTTCTTCGGGCGCACCAATGTGGTTTCTACCAGGTCTCCCTCTTCCAAACCAGGTAAGGACATCGCGACTCTGCGAGTCTCAAAGGTCTCTGACTTCCTGTAGAAAACGAAACCGCCGTCCTCCCGTTCGGACCACTTGGAGAGACTGACCGCCGAGTCAGAACCCTGTGCTTCAGCTTCAGCGGGGAGTTCTATGATCTGCACCGGCCTGGCGCCGTACCTCGTCCCGAGCGTCAACCGGTCACCCTCCTCGAGGCCGTGTTCCACGTCCTCAGGGTTCTCCACCGATTTTATGCTCCTTATCTCCAGCGTGACGCTATCATCGGGAGAGAACGTCTCCCTGCCACCGGGACCGGTGTCTCTGACGTCGCGGGTCTCCACACTCAGTACCTCTGCCTCAACGGTGACCTCCGCGACAGGCACCCGGTATGGTTCTGGCCCGGTCCTGTCGGCGTCTGAACCGGGGCTCTGGGTGCAGCCGGAAACCGCTATCGTGGCTGCCAGCACAAGCAGCAGGGCTTTTCCATGCCTCATGTGGCTAGTTTAAGGACCTGCCTTATTAAATCATCATACGGTTGTTCCACCAACGGCCGAACTTCTTTATACGCTGCAGTTCCAATCAGGTTTTATGACCTACAGCTATACCTGCGGTCTCTGCGGCGAGGTCATCGAGAGCGATACAGTTGACCACGTGGTCTCACCGGCACAGCGCCACTTCGTAAACGGCCACGGCCTCCAGCACGAGACAGATGTCGAACCGACCGGTATCGAGATGGACGAAGAAGCTATACGCGAAGAAGTAGAGGAGAGATAGGCCCGGTAAGATTTGAATCTTTCTGACTTTAGTCCAGACGATGGCAGAGAGCAGCAGGGAAAGGGAATGGTTCGAGGAGATGATGTGGACCGCCGCCACACATTCCGAGTGGAGACACCCCAATGGCCTGGATGAGGAGATAGACGAACGGCTAGGATTCCTTTCTGAAGATACAGATAGTCATTACGCACAGATAAATTTCCGGAGGGGAGGGACCTACGTCCTCCTCAATTTCCGTGACAACGCCGAGAAGGCCGTCTGGGGTATGCTGGAGGTCCCGATATCAGGAGCCCCGGACCACGTACTGGAGAAAGGCCTCATGCCCCAGGAGATATACGATATACACGAGTCGGTGAATGACGGGCTGGAACCGGAGTACCTCGAGAGGCATTCGAATGCTGTGAGACCCTTCGGCCTTAGCTACGACGAGGACGCGGAGCCAGGAGACCTGAGGGCAGGCATGAGCGAGGCCGCGGAGGCGGCAGATATGCTTGCAGACGAGTACAGGGAAAACTTGAAGTTCGATCCCAACTATTCCTGAGACATGAAGGCAGTTTTCCACCTGAACACCGGTGAAGTATCTAAACAGAGCGAGCTATTGGGTAACATCCAGAACCTGATGGACGATGGAACCGTTGAGGTAGACCAGATAGCGGTACTCCTGAACGCCGACGGCGTCGACATGTTGGAGAGGGGCTCACAGGCTGAGGAGTTCCTGGAGGAATTCATCGATGAAGGCGTGGAGGTAAAGGCCTGTAGCAACTCCCTTGAGAACCGGGAGATAGACGAGGAAGAGCTCATCGACGGGGTGGATACTGTTCCCTCCGGCGTCGGAGAGCTCACCCGTCTACAGGAAGAGGGATTCCACTACATCAAGCCCTGATTCGACGCAAACCGAACAACATCGACCTCCTTTTTAAATAAAGACAGGGAAAAGGCAGCCATGAAACATGCAGCACTTGCACTCGCGGTCATCATGCTTACAGGACTTTCAGCTGGCGTGGTCGGCCACAACGCTTCGGGCGACCAGCCCCAGATCATGGGCTCGGGCTCATCTTCATCCGCTTCAGTGGCTGCCGGCCCGAACGGCACGATGTGGAGGGCCGAACTGACAGGACAGGGTTCCTCGTGCGCCACGAACGAATCGAACAGCGTGGAGGTTGATCATTTCTTCACCCGGGAGAGCGATCCTGTCCAGCGCGGAGTGAAGTTCTCAGCCGCTGTTACCACCCCGAACCCGTGCCATGTGCTTGAGCACGAGATAAGAGAGGAAGGCAACAGGAGCTTTGTCTTCGATATCGAGAGCAAGTCTGACGGGAGCGGTATCTGCACCCAGTGCATCGGCTCGGTCAGCTACACGGCCGAGTTCCAGGTCAACCAGGACGCGCGTAGCGACTCCGGTTTCGTGCTGAAGGTGATGCATGATGGAGAACTTGTCAAGACCGTAGAGCACCCGGACTATGGGAACAGTACCGCACAGGAACCGGAGCCTGGCAAGAGTCGAGGAGGATTCCTCGCCGGCTTCATGGAATGGCTGAGGGGCCTTTTCAGCTGAAATAACGGTAGGCTACAGGTCCTTTTTCGGCCAATTTCTGGAGAGGATCCCGTTCAAGGGTTAGATGCTTTTCCATCCACCTCTCCTTAATTCCTTCCAGTCTCTTCACTTCCTCCCCGAGTTCGGCGGATAGATCCTGCTCTTCATAAGGGTCGTCTTCAAGGTTGAAAAGCTGTGTCTCCGGAAGTTCCCTGGCGCCGGGATGAAGGGTTCTGACAAGCTTCCATCCAGCCTCATCTATGACTGCACGCTGGATGGTGTAGAGGCCGTGATCCACTACCAAGCTATCTCTCCATGGGACTTCTTCCTCATCCACGAGAGGCCTTAAACTCCTGCCCTGCCATCTTGCAGGGGGTTCAAGCCCGGCATAGTCCGCCACGGTGGGAGCTATATCGACATTCGTGACAAGTTCTTGCCTTATCTGTCTGTCAGCTCCTGAAGGAGGCTTGACGAGCAAAGGTATCCTCTGGGTTCCCTCGTAGACAC
>CAZAII010000022.1:0-10900 GCA_964485165.1 uncultured archaeon
GATGATATCGATGTCACGACACCTCCGAACACCAGGCCTACTATCAGGAGCACCATGGTATAGAAGAACATGCCTGATATAAGGACCTTGCCTATGAACAGGTCCCGGTAGGTCTTGTTCTCGCCTTCTGTTATCTTCATGTAGAACGTGCCAAGGATGTAAAGCAGCTGTATAAGGTAGATGCCGACCACGAACTGGAGTATCTCGGGTCTTATGGCCGTGTCAAGGTTGCCGAGTATGCCGGTGAACTGTCCAGCCTGTCCCGCCCCGGAACTCGGGAGGTTCTGCTGGGACTGCGAGAAGCTCTGCGAAAGCTGGAACATAGCAGTTATTATGGTCTGGGACATGCCTACCGCGACCCCTGAAACAACGGGTGCGAGTAGATAGGCCAGCATCTGGATTGTCGAAGTCGTCTCCTCCAGCAGGTCGTTGAGCCTTTCCTCGGTTTCGTGTATGTTCTGGAGGTAGCGGGAGATTGTCAGCATCGCCATCGCTGCCATTTCGGTACCTTTGCTTGAGGATTCAAGCACCGCCTTCATCACCGTCCTTATCATCTGGCTCGGGAACTCCTTCACTGCGCCGTAATTGGGGTCGAAAAGCGCGTCCTCGAAGGTCATGCCCATCTGCTGGACATTCTTTGATGCTTTCCCGAAGAGTTTGGATATCTCCATCCTTGAGGTTGCCTCGGCCGCGTCCGACAGCGCGGTCTCTATCGGTGTTCCCCCGGATATCTTGTTGCCGAGCTGGAAGAGAGCTGTCGGGAACTGGCGCTCTATGCTCTCCAGTTCCTCCAGCGCGGCCTTCCTCTCCCTGTTGCCGAGTATCTTTACGGTGCCAAGCCCGAGTCCCAGACCCATGGTTATGGATACGCTTCTGAGAAGCATGGGAAGAGGATTCAGCCCCTCGGTACTCCCGAAGAAGCCGGGCACGCTCTGTAGCTGGGAGAGATTGGATACCGGATATGCCTGCGGGAAGGCGATATAGCCCACTATCCCGTAAAAAGAGACCACTGAGAAGACAAGGATACCCAGGGGCCAGACTGGAAACTGGTACTCTTCCCCGAAAAGCTGCAGCTTGAACCTGCCGCGGGGAGGTAATGTATCCTTGTTAACAGGATCAGACGCAGTTGTAGGCGGTCTTGAGGTCAGAAGTTGCTGCATGAAGATATACAGGGTCACTGGCAGCATTATGTTGAACAGCATCACAAGGTGGATAGGCGTTATGACACCACCCAAGAAAACAGATATCAGGGGGAGCATTATCATCGCAAGGACAGGAAGCATAGCGCCGAGCGCGTTCAGTATCATCACAGGTGTCTTGAGAGACTGCGCGTAATGTTTCATCTTTTCCCTTGTACCGTCCAGCAGGGTATCTATCGCATCCTGTAGCATGTCCTCCCTCCTCTTGTCATTCCCCTCGTTCATCGCAGCCCGAAGAAGCTGTAGGGCCTGAAGAAAGTCGTCATTGTAGTTTTTCCATATCTTCGTGTAATCGTCCAGGGCCTCTCCCACGTTGCTATAGTTCCCTATCTCGACCTCCCATAGCACTCCTCTCAGGTCTTTCGCTATAGGACCCTGGAGGTTAAGTGCGGCGAATCTGACTGCTCCCTCAAGGTTGGGTGAACTGCGCATGTAGACTACCATGTAGAGTATCGAGAGTATCATCTCACCGCTGCTCCTTATGACCTTGTTTTTAGCCGCATAAACGGGCTTATAGTATGTGTAGAACCCTATCCCGAATGGCACCAGTCCCATCAGGAGGATAAGAGATGTAGGTATCAGCGAACCGAGCAAAAAATTGAGGACAAACAGCAGGAACCATCCAAAGAAGGAAAACAGCCCCATACCTAGGGAGGCAGAAAGCACCATACCAGGGGTCACGTCCCACTTGAGAAGCCTTAGAGGGGGCATTAACTTCTCGTGAGTCGTATCTCCCGCCTTGAGATTGAAAATCCCTCCGAACCAGAGACACAACTTCTCGTAACGGTTCTGCTCCCTTTCCTCCATCTCCTCCTCTCTGTACTCCTGGTACTCCCGTGAATAGCCTGCCCGGGAAGCGTTATCGTAGGGAGGCATCTTAACGTCCCTGTTCAGGTCGTTAACTATCTGCTTCAGCTGCTCTTCTTCCTTCTCGTTCACGCCAACACCTCCCTTTCACCCTTCCACCTGTTGATCCAGCCACTCCTTCCAGCGGGCGAAGATGCGCTCTGCGTCCTGTTCACCGTACTCCTCCCCGACACGCTCCGCGAGTATGTGGAACTTTTGGTTGGCCTTCACGACGAAATCGGCCTCCAGCAACTCCCTGTTGCCTGTCTCGCGTGCGCGGTCGACCAGCTCCTGCTTCATGTCCTTACGGAGCTGTATGTTGTCCCAGACCGCCTGCCAGTCGTTCTTCCACTCCCTTATGTTCTCGGCGATACGGTTCAGCACCATCGACTCGCCGTTCAGGAGGGTGTCCGTCGGCATGAGCTCATCCTCGTTGGCATCGTACCTCATCAGTTCGACGAAGCCCCCCTCTTCCTGCGGGTCTTCGGTCCAGTCCTTCCTGACCTCGGTAAGGCCCGTCACCCTTCGATAAGTTGAGAGGCCGTCAGGACTCCTTATCTTGTTTACACTGACGATGACATCGGTGGCCTTGAAGGAAGTCCTCGGGACGTTCAGGTCGTTCACCACACGGTCGAACACTGCGTAGGCGCTCTCACCGTGGATGGTTCCACCGACGAAGTTCGCGACTGCCCCGACCCTCATCGCCTCGTAAAGAGTCCTGGCCTCGTCCGACCTGACCTCCCCGATGACAAGCGCGGAGTCTCCCAGACGTAGCGATGTCCTGATAGCCTCGTCCGCACCCAGCTCGTTCTCGACCCGGGTTATAACCGATCGCGACTTCATCCTTTCAACGTTGTATCCCAGCTCTTTCATCTCGTTTATCGGTAGTTCAAGCGTGTCCTCCACCGTAACTATGCGGTGTTTCTTCATTATCTCCAGCATCGAGGCGGCGAGCAGCGAGGTCTTACCCGCTCCCCTGGTGCCTGCGAACAGTACTGACCGGTTGCCGTCGACTATGAAGGATAGGAGGCCAGCTCCGAGAGCGTTTATCATCCCCTGATCTATGAAGAGCGGCAGGGTCCATGCCCTTGACCTGTGCCTCCTGAAAGCGAACGCAAGGCCCTCAGGTGATAGGCTCTCCTGTATTATAGCCACCCTTGCTCTACCTCCCGGCACCTCAGTGTCAGTGTCGAGCACAGGGTTCGCCTCGTCGAGGGGTCTGCCCGACTGTATCCTGAAACGCGTCGCCCAGGACTCGGCCTCCTCCTTGGTGGGTATCAGGTTGGTCTCACACTCCTCGTACTCCTGATGATTGATGAAGATGGGAGAGTCGCCGATAGGCGAGTTGATGTAGACATCCTGTATCTTGGGATCGGAAAGCAGTATCTCTAAGACGCCTAGGCCTGATGTGTACCGGTTGAGGATGCCGGTCAGTTCTTCGAGCTCTTCACGTGAAAGCTGTATGTTCATCTGATTTGCTATATCCCTCAACATGTCACGGCCTATGTTCTGGAAGACCTTTCTCATCCTCTCCGGCCTCGCGAACTCGCCCGACTCGGGCTGGTGGGAGGCCATGAAACGCCTCGCCGCGTCAAGGAGCTTGTACTTCTCCTCTGGCAGGCTGAACTCGGGAGGGTTGACGTGGTAGACCGGCTGCACCATGTCTGGAACCTTGTAGATAGAGACCTCGATGTTGTTACGGACCGTGTAGCGGTCGATCTCCTCGCCACGTTCAGGTGGAAGCGACATGAATTTGGTGAGCATGAAGTTTGGACGAACCAGGGGATGGAAGAACTCCCTGTAGACATCCCTGTCTCCGACATGGTAGCCTGTTATGTAGTCCCCCTCCTTTGCCTGCTGGATTATCTGGGTCTGGTCAAGCCTGTTCATCACCGGGTTTATGACATCCTGAAAAAAGTACTTGATACAGCGCTGGCGCTGTGCGTAAGTGTTCTCCATCTGCTGTCTCAGGTGGCGTTTCATCCTCTTCAGTTCAACATACGCACCGACGGGGTCGCGTCTCAGCTGGTCGACCACTATCTGCTGGACCTGGGGTAGCTGCTCGCTGTAGAAGCTGTCGCATTTCTGGCCGGGGTTCTGGGAAAGATAGCCCTGGGCGGATATATCCTGTATAGCGTTTACTATCTCTCTCAGCAGGTCGACCTGCTCCTCAGTATACTCGTAGTCTCTCGACTCGGAGAGAACGATTGACTGCGCGTCCGGCACCTCCTGGAGTATATTTATGACTCTGGACATCACCTCAGGATAGTCCTCAAGGGATGCGCCGTAAATCGATCCCAGGGTGTTTATCTCCACCGTTGCGGTCTCATCATCGTACCGGTAGTCGAATACGTCAAGGTCCTGTACGTCTGCCATACCCAGCATTATTATTCGAGTAAGCCTAGAATAAAAGATGGGATGCCCCAGCAGAACCTGATAAACCAGATAGTCAACCGGGTCAACGACTTCAACCGCCGTGTCAGGGACCTAGAGGAGAAAATACGGAACCTGAGCGCGAGAGTCAATACCCTAGACGACACACTTTTGAACCGCACCAAGTCCCTGAGCGACGATATCCAGGACCTGGAAGACGAGATAGAGAGCCTGAGGGACCGAATCGCCAACATGGAGGTAGATATCAAGGAGATAAACCGTGAAAAGCGTAAATTCGTCACCAACCAGGAGATAGAGGAGATAGAGCACTACATGGACCTCATGAACCCCATAAACTCCTCTTTCGTCACCAAGAACGAGGTGAAGGAACTGATATCGAAACAGGGAGGAGGGGTATCAAAAGACGAAGTAGACCGCATGATAAACAGAAAGATAAAAAACGAGAAACGCCAACCCTTTGATAAGCCCGGAAAAAACGACTCTGACCACGATAAAGAATGAAATTCAAACTTTTTGGACGCCTCCGCGACGACGAAGAAGGTGATAGTAACAGTGGTGGGGGTATGCAACAGCAGAACTCTCCCTCAGGCCCGCCCGGCGGTATGGATGCGATGGGAGGTGGCCTTGAAAGGACTGTCAAGAACATGTTCTCCCAGGGCTACTCCCAGGAAGAGATAAAACAGGAGCTCCAAGGCCAGTACTCACAGCAGGAGATAGAAAGCGCGGTCAACAGCGCCGTAGCAAACTCCGCGAGAGGTGGACAGGGAGGAGCAGGTAACGGACCCCAGCCTATGAGCCCTTACCAGGGTGGTGAAGAGGCTATGAGTCCTGTCGACAAAGGGTTTGAAGAAGGCTCACAACAAAACAATAATATGGGCGGTAACGACGACTCCATGGGCGGTGGAAACAGTATATCGGGTAATCCCGGAACCCAGGCCGGTGGAGTAAACCAACAGTCCATGAACCAGCAGGGCGGAAACCCTGGCGGAGCCGCCAACACGGCCTCGGCCGGTGTTAACCCCCAGATAGAGGAACTGATAGAGACTATCGTGGCCGAGAACTTCGAGCGCGTTGAAAAGGAGTTCGAACACGTCTACGAGGAGATCGATGAGCTCAGGGACGAGCTGGACGAGTTCGACCAGCGAATAAGGGACCTGGAAGTGCGTGAAGACGAGGAGCAGACAGAGTTCGTCCAGAAGATGGACGAGATAGAGGAACACGTGGACTCCTACCAGTCAAGGATAGGAGGGCTTGAAAAGGCGTTCCAGCAGGTGCTGCCGTCTCTTGTCGACAACGTCCGCGACCTCACGGATCTGGTCCAGGAGATCAAGCAGGAGAGAGGTATCGAGACCAGCAAGAACGTCTCGAAGCAGGACCTGGACAACATAGACATGGAAGAATGGTAACTGTTATTCTTCTCCGGGATTGAGAGTCCAGTAGACTATCCCTCCCATGAATATCAGTACAAGGATGGGCATGACCACGTCCTCGAAGAAGTTCGACGAGGCGAGGGAAAGCCCCGGGATGTCGAAGCTTGTCATCAGGACTACCGCGAAAGATACAACTGCTACAGCGACTGCCGCAAGCACAGGGATCGAGGTGCCGTCTTCTCCTATGCTCTCTATGTCGTAACCCGCGACACCCATCAGGACCACGAGACCGAGGATGCCGAAAAGCCCGAAAGCCATGAGGGCTGCGAGCTGGGTGAAAGTGCCTGCGGGCAGGAATACGTAGGCTCCCCCTATCGTGAAAAATGCGAATGAAAGAGCGATGACACCGTTTACAGATGAATCATCGCTGACGAACTCGTACTGTTCAAGGATGCCGTAGCTCAGGCCAAGAATAAGAAGCCATGGGAAGAACAGCTGGAATACGTCCATCCCAGCCATTACTTCCACTATTGTGGCGAAAGCTCCCACTTTATCCAATCACCTGATCTAGCTTTCACCGCCTGAGCCGCCGCCCCCTGATAGGTCGGCGAACAGCCTCTCAGCGAGTGTGGGCTGGTCATCTTGAGGCTCCCTCGTGGCCCATATCACTACTGCGATGATCAGTACTCCCCATATGAGGCCAGTGTTGATCATGTAGTCGAGGGCCGGGATCAGCACGCTCTGACCTACAGGGTTAAGGCCTCCTGGTACGAGGGCACTGAAGCCTCCCGCAACGGTCCAGGCCGCTGCAACCAGAATCACGACTGGAATGGCCCAGAATGCTCTTCCGGGCACGTAGTCGTGGAGCCCTGTCAGCGCGAACGCGATCAGCAGCCCCATTATTCCCAGTAGCCCTACGGTGAGCGTCCCGAAGTAGGTCACGAAGAACTGTGAGTAGACCGAGGAACTCACCACGAAGTAGGACACGAAGAAGGCTATCGCCAGTGAGACCAGTGCGGACATCCTCCGTGCCTGTGCGTTATCCTCTCCGAACTTCGGAGAGTTTCTGAGTGTCAGGAAGAAGATCGCATAGGTAATCACGAAGGGTAACAGGCCGATGAAGAAGTCCGCCTGTTCCAGGTTCATCAAGAGGTCTGCGAAACCTGCTGCCATTGTTTATTGTTCACCTCCCTTTCTTGCATTCATTAACCAGAGTTCTCTCGCTATAATCATGAGTGCGAGCATGGTAATCCATGGGAAGATGGCATCTCCTAGGCCAACCAGCCCCACGTTCTCCGTGCTGAAGAATATACTCCAGATAGCAACGAAAATCGCACCGAACGAAAGGAAGACGATGACGAACTCGTCCACCAGGTTCTCCATGTCATATACGAATTCCTTGAAGCTTTTCGACTCGGTCATGGGAAGCCTCCTCCGCCGAATCCGCTTCCTCTGTTCTTTTTCCAGTCAAGTGCTTTCGCAAGTAAGAATCCTACCAGAACGCCGATAGCAGCGACCTCGGGATTCGCCATCAGATTAGTCATCAACGTCTGAACGTCATAGGCCATTATTTGTAACCTCTTACTTGTGTTAACTGTTTTCTGTTTTAAATATTTACGCTGGTTTTTGGTGCTCTTACCGAGATAAACCGTATTCTTGAGGGTCCCTGAAGTAGGTAGTCTGCATATCGCTCCAAGCGCTCTTATCTAGAGCCTCCACCAGTTGCTCCTCAAGCTGGCTGATCTCCTGTCTTCTCTGGGGCTCGAAGTTCTGGGTATCTATCCTGTTAAACAGCTCCTCTATCTCCGCTCCTTTCTGCTGTAGCTTCCTTTCACCGCCCGAGCCACGCGAGAAGTTCATCCCCTGAACCTCCTGTATCTCCTGCTGTAACTGCTGTTCAATCTCCTGCGCGGCCTCCGACTCCTCTCCTATGTACTCTATTATGTTGTTGGCAAGGTTTTCCGCCTCCCTTATACTCTGTAGCTGGCTGTCATCGCTCGTCCTCTGTCGGAGCTGCTCAAGCTGTTCTATGTGGGCTTCAGCCTCTTCCACCGCCTCGGCTTCAGGCCTGGACCACTCGTTGCTCCTTATAGCGCTCCACATCTCGTTGAGCCGCTGTCTTATCTCGGTTATACCCTCTTGCTCGGCACCCAGCTCCTCGAACTCTTGGCGCTTCAACTTCTGTATCCTCTCCTCGTCTTCCTTCGCCGCCTTTTTCAGCTGGCGGGCCTCCTGCTCCCATTTCTGTAGCGCGGTGGCCTCGCTCCCGAGCACATCCTTTATAGTTGCAAGAGCCTGTTCTTCCTCCTTGTAGACCTGCATCTCGGTCTCTTCAACAGGCACGAGGTCAGTGACTTCATCCTCCTCCTCTTTCTCAACTGTCTCCTCCTCTTTCTCAACCTCTTCAAGTTCTCTTTCAAGAGCCTTCGCATCCTCTGCGCCTGAAGTGAGCTCCTCCTTTAGCCGCTTAGTCTTCTCTTCCTCGTCCCGGATCTCATCTTTGGGCTTCTCGACCTCGCTCTCAAGCCATTCGATTCCTTCTCCCACCTCTTCCATGCCTTTTTTCAGCCTGTCGTGGTACTGTTCGAGCTGCTTCTCTTTCTCGGAGATCTGCTTTTCTTCGGCTTTCAGCTCGTTTATCATCTCTACAACCTCATCGAGGTTGCCTTCAAGGCCTCTGACCTCCTCCTCCATCTGCTCAAGTCGGCGTTCGAATTCCTCTCGATCGATGGCTCCCTGGCGTTCTTCCTCTATAAGCTCCTGGATCTGTGAGTTTAGCCTCTCCTGTAGCTCCTCCGACTCAGCTATCCTGCCGGGTATCTGCTCTATCATCTCTTCCATCTCGGAGAAGCTCCGGGCCACCTCTTCCTCACGCTGTTCCATCTCTTCCTCCATCCGTTCGACCTTTACCTCCATGTTTAGGACATTCTCTACGTAGTTCTGGAGCTTCTGCTCCATCTGTTCAACGTCCTCTACCTCATTTATTATCTGTTGAAGCATCCGGGCCTCTTTCATCGTGAGGCTGCCGCTGTTAACGAGCTGCTGGAGCTTCTGCTCGTACTGTTCAAGGCTCTCGGCCTCGTTCATTATCTGCTTGATGTGCTGCTCGACATCTATTATCTTGTCCTTCTCCTCCTCAAGATCCTCCTCGACATCTTCCTCCTTATCCCGGATATCTTTCAACTCGTCCCAGAGTTTCCCTAACTGCTCTCCCCAGTTTCCTCCTCCACCACCGCCCTCTCCACCAGGTACGGTTCTCTCAGCCAGCTTGTCCTCCGCTTTATCGATTGCTCTGGCTCCCAGGCTGCTCTGGCCTGCGGTACCTCCTATTATACCAGCGAAACGAAGCAGGAAGACGAAAAGAGCTATGAAACCTATGAGGATGGCGATTCCAACTCCGGCCAATCCCATGACGTTGGCTGCCAGCAGGGCTATTATGGCCGCGAGCGGAGGGACGCCTCTCGTCGTGAAATCATCGCTTACACGGATACCTCTGCTATCCGAGACGTTTTGCTGTACGAAGGTCCATGTAAGGAAGATAAACTGGTTGAGCACGTAGTAAAGGAAACCTATCTGCAGCAGGAAGGCTATCGCCAGCCCTGACTCCCCCGCCGGTATATCGCCGAAGAAGAACAGTAAATCGGCTATCGCGACAAGCACGCCGTTTATGGCCGAGAAACCGAAATCACCGCCCCCACCGGTTATCTGCGCGGCGGCACCGGATATATAGGAAAGAAATGCTGCAGCTGGAGAAAGACGTTTCAGCAGGGCTTGCTTATCCATAAGAAGTAACTATCATCTGGATGTTTAAAAATATGTTTAGCTGGTATTTCCGCCTCCTCTACCGGTTGCAGCCGCGAACACCACCAGCATCAGGAACACGAACACCAGTACTGCGAGCATCCCGACCACGTTAAGGCTCGACTGCACCAGCGTCCAGAAGGGCGTCGGTACGAGCATGCCGGTTATGGCGAGAGACATCAGGAGAGACATACGCCGGACAGGAGGCTTCGCGCCGGGATGTGTCCGCCAGTAGCCCCTGTTCCGCCTGTCAACGAACGTGAAGTGGAGCGCCTGTGAAAGCGCGAGGTGTAGCAGTATTGTAAGGAAGACGAAGGGTGCAACGAACTGCACGAGTATCTCACTCTGCGAGTCGTACTCAGGGAGCTGGAAGCCTGTATCGTACCAGGGCTCAGCGTCGTAGCTGGAATGGGAGGCAGAACCGGCTGACATAAGAACTATCACGGCCGAGAAAAGCAGTAGTAGCCGCCTATTCTTCTCCGAAATCAAGGTCACCGCCATCTTCTCCAAAGCCCCCTCCCATGTCTGCGCCACCACCCCTTCTGTTTTGAACCTTCTCGATGTAAGCCGGGATCACCTCGTCGACCAGGAAACCCGCTATCAGACCGGAAACAGCAACAACGACGACCTCGGATAGTATCTGGGAAAGACCGATAGCGGTTCCTACTAGACCCGCCAGAGCGCTCTGCGCTACTATGTAACCTGCTACAGAAGCCAGCGGGAACGCAAGGTATTTCCAGGGGTCGTTCATACGATAAAACTAACTGCCTCTCGTTTTTATCAATTATGAGTTGTGGAACCTTCCCAGCCTCTCCAGCGTCTCGAGTATACCCCATGCGTAGACCACCGACTCGAACGCCCTCACGAGGTCGCCCTCTTCCAGGAAGTGCCGTGCGTCATCCCTGTAGGCCGTGACGTTCTCCATCTGTTCGACGTCGATGTCCCTTTCCTCCAGCCTTTCGTCAAGTCTTTCCAGCCATTTCCTGGTCTCCGACTCCAGCTCTTCCTCTGTAGGATTCACCTGTAATCCTCCAGGAACTCCTTCTCGGTGTGGGAAAGGCTCCCTATTATTATAATAGAGTGGGGAGGTTCGCCGAAGTCTTCCTCCACAGCATCCCCTATTTCCATGACCTCAATCCGCTGAGAGGGGGTGTTGGCCCTGGACAGGAATACGGCCTCCCTTCCCCCCAGCCCGGAATCCATCCCCACCAGTTTTTCGGCCGCATCGGAGGCATCATAGTCGATATCAAGAAGCACGAGGGTGTGGAGATCTACAGAGTCGTTCTTCTC
>CAZAII010000023.1:0-10565 GCA_964485165.1 uncultured archaeon
CCCAGGTTCGAATCCTGGGGGGGCTAATCGATTAACCATTTCAATCTGACGCCCGCAAACTCTCACATGGCAAAAGAGGTACGCGCCTCCCACATCCTGGTCGACAGCAAGGAGAAAGCACAGAACATCAAACAGCAACTGGACAACGGGAAAAGCTTCGAGAAGCTCGCGAAGGAGGCAAGCGAGGGACCCTCCGGAAAGAACGGTGGCGACCTCGGCTGGTTTTCTAAAGGCGACATGGTGAAGCCGTTCGAGAGGAAGGCGTTCAACATGGAGGTCGGCGAGATTTCCGGCCCTGTGAAGACTGAATTCGGCTGGCATCTGATAAAAAAAACAGACGAGCGCTAGAGCCCTGTTCACCTTTATAAGATTTAACTCGGATTTCTGAGTTACGCATGGCTGAAACCAGGGAAGTCGTAAGGATTGCGAGAACGGACATCGACGGCACCAAGCCAGTCGCGAAGGCACTCGGCTCGCTCCAGGGTGTCGGGGAGATGTACGGCAACGCGGTCGTCCAGGCGATGGACATGGAGACTGACACCCGGATAGGTGACCTAGAAGACGACGAAATAGATGAGATAGAAGAAGCCATAAAAAACCCCGAAGATGTCGGTATTCCTACCTGGCTGAGGAACAGGAGGAAGGACAGGGAGACCGGAGAAGATCTCCACCTGATAGGCTCCGACCTCGAGCTCAAGCAAGAGTTCGATGTCAGGAGGCTGAAGGAGGCTGGCACTTACAAGGGATGGCGTCACAGTATCGGTCTACCAGTCCGGGGCCAGAAGACGAAATCCTCATTCCGTTCCGGCGCAAAGATCGGCGTTTCAAGGGCGCGGCTCAAGGAGGAAGCTGCAGAGGCCGCCGAGGAAGAGGAAGAAGAATAGGTGTTCTGAATGGTCAAGAAGCTTAAAAAACAGTACGAGACCCCTGAGGAAGGCTGGAGCCAGGAAAGAATCAGCCGTGAAGATGAGCTTATCGAAGACTACGGTCTGAAGAACAAGAGAGAAGTATACAAGGCTCAGAGCCAGCTCAGGAATCTAAGGAGGGAAGCCAGGAAGCTCGCCGCATCCGAGAACGAGCGCGAGAGACAAGAATTGCTGAAGAAGGTCAACGACCTCGGACTGGTGCGGAAAGATACAGAGCTCGGAGACATACTATCGCTCAGCGTCACAGACATACTCGACAGAAGGCTCCAGACCGTTGTAAACAGGAGAGGTCTGAGCGACACCGTAAAACACGCGAGGCAGCTCGTCATCCACGGGCATGTCTACGTGGACGGGGAGCGCATAACCATACCCGGATACCTGTTGACACAGGAAGAGGAAAAGCAGGTCGAGGTTATCATCCCCGAAACCACGGAAGAGGAAGAGAGCGGTGAACAGGACGCCGAGAAGGAGGAAAGCGAAGAAGAGAATGAAGAGTCGTCCGGGGAAGACGAAGAAACCGAAGCAGAAGACGAGGAAGAAACGGCTGAATCTAGGGAAGAAGACGCAGAAGCTGAAAACGAGGAAGACGAGGAGGAAGAAAGATGACGAAGAAAGGCATAGTCAACATCTACTCGAGCTTCAACAACACCATAATCCATATAACGGACGCGACAGGAGCGGAGACAATATCCCGCATCTCGTCCGGTATAGTGACTGACAAGGGCAGGCTCCAAGGAGAACCTTTCCCGGCTATGAAAGCGGCGAAGCAGGCCGCGGAGGAAGCCCTAGAGAAGGGGATAGAAAAAGTGGACATACAGGTAAGGGCTCCAGGCGGCCAGAAGCAGAAGATGCCAGGAAAGGGCGCACAGCCCGCAATCAGGGCTATATCTAGGAGCGAACTGGAGGTAGGTAACATAGAAGATGTCACCCCCGTACCTCACGACGGCTGCAGGTCAAAAGGCGGAAAACGGGGTAGACGTGTATAAGGTGGTAAGATGAATCTGGAGATAGGAGACGAGGAAGACGGAGTTCTGGATGTAAAGCTTGAAGACGCCAATGAGGCGGTCGCGAATACACTGAGGCGAGCCATGATGATAGACGTACCGACGCTCGCAGTTGAACACCTAGAAGTCCAGAGTAACGAGTCCGGTCTCTTCGATGAGATGCTCGCCCACAGGATAGGCCAGGTGCCTCTCACGGTGCCTGACAACGTGGAAGAAGACGACACAGTCCATATCGCCATAAAGCAAGATGGGCCCGGAACCGTCCTCGCAGAGGATATAAAGACAGACAACGACGAGTCAGAACCTGTGAATCCGGAGACAGTGATAGTCGAGCTCAAGGAGAACCAGTCCCTGGAACTTGAGGGAGAAGCCGTGCTTGGGAAGGGCAAGGAGCACGCGAAGCACCAGGGCGGCACTGTCGGGTACGATAAGACAGGTGATGGGGAGTTCGTCTTCCGCATCGAATCAACCTCCGGTCACTCGAACAGGGAACTGCTGCGGAACGCTGTTGGGAGGGTGAAGCAGGAGTTAGACGATTTCGAGGACGCTGTCGAAGAACTGTAGAACGCGACGGTTTCTTTAAGTTGCAACACGATTCTCTACACATGCCGGGGTAGCCAAGTGGCCAAAGGCGCAGGACTTAAGAACACTTCCTTCTCGCTAGGGAAGAGAGTCATAGCAAACCTCTTCGTCGAAGATATCCTGTCCCGCAGGGGTTCGCCGGTTCAAATCCGGTCCCCGGCAATTTAAACCTCTCCTTCAGCAAAGGCGTCATTCCTCCCCAGATTCTTTACTGTACTTGAGCATAGCAATCCCAGCAATCAGGGCCCCTGCACCAAGTATAAGGCCCATAAATCCCAGATCTTCAGAGACAATAATGTACATCAGGGTGAAAATACCGAAGGTCACCAGCATTGCAGCACGTAGTCTCCAGTTCAGAACTATGACACTGCCGGATTCCATGGGTGTTGACTATGAGGCTTGATTTAAAAATCTATCAAGACTCCGCCTTTCTCTCGGCCTCCTCGAGCACGTTCAGCGCCTCCTGCAGTTCTTCTTCGGTGTGCCTACAGAGTTCGAGGATCTCTTCCGTGACATCGTGCATCACCTTCAGCTCCTCGTATCCCTCCCTGTCCTTGTATTCACGGGCTATCTCCGCCGCCCTTCCCTCCTCGTCGTGAAGGGTTTCAAGCCCGTCAATTATCTTCTGGTTATAATCTATACCCGCCCCTATCACGCGCCGGTAAACCCCGATCAGATCCTTCAGTTCCTGCTCCAGAGTTTTCTCTGATGATTTCAGTGCGGCCGAGGAAGTGGTGTTCGAATCCGCGAACTTCGCCAGCATCCTGTCCGCGTGTTCCTTCTCCTCACCTATCCTGTCGAGATATCTCTCCAGCTTGTCATCCTCACGGTACTGCCTTATCAACGCGCCGAGATCCTTGAGCAGCTGCTTCATCGCCTTGGCCTCCCGCCAGTCGAGTTCCTCTTTCTCCAGTATCCGGTTAAGGTCCTTCATGCCTTCCACCATCTGCTTCATGAAGTCGTTCGCTCTCAGGCCGCTCTCGTCACCAAGGTCGTCAAGGCCTTCAGGCTTTCTTCCTCCTTGCCTTACCCGGTCACCTAGCTGGGAGGGCATCATGTCCTCGGGAAAGAGGTTGTTATATCCTATGATGTACTGGTTCTCGAGGTCCTCCTCTAGGTCCTTCAGGAAGCTCCGGGCCTGTTGCTCCGGGACGACCCCAAGCTTTACGAGGGCCTTAAAGACACGGTTCTCCACCCGTTCGATCAGGAAAAGCACACTCCTCAGCTTCCTGAGCTCCTGGTAGTCCTCGGGGTCGAGCGCCTCCAAGATATCGATTTCTGGTCGCTGGTTCAGTCTCTGAATCGCCTTCACCGCCTTCTTCCTTATCAGGGATATGGCCTCAGGACGGCTCCTGTCCTCGGCCACGGTCTGGAAGTACCACTGCGCTGTGTGGAAATGCGCCTTCGAGATGCCCTCTCTCTGGTATCCTTCTGACGGATCCATTCTTCCCGAGCCCAGGTAGTCGACCACCTGTGCCGCCGCCTCGTTAATCGCCGCCGTCTCCTCCGATTGCCTGGCGTTGGAGACGTTGCGGTTGATGTACGCGTGGGTGAGTTCGTGGTTGACTTTTGCCTCAATCTCCTGCCTGCTTATACCGGAGGAGAGGAAGTTCCAGAGGGAGGCAAGTACCGGAGGTATGGAACCCGGATCCGGGAGCATGTCCGAGGGCAGTCTCGAGAACGCGATGTAATCGTTTTCGCCAGGCATGTAAAGCGCGGTGGTGCCTGTAAGGTCATCTCTCCGGGAGTAGAGGCCCAGTGCCGCCCTCCCGACATCCTGCTCCGGGGTGTTTTCGAAAAGATCTAAGATGGAGGAATCCCTGTTATTGGCCGCGAAAAGTGCCACCGACAGAGATACCAGGAAACGGTCCGAATCGATACTGACTTCGCTGTCTGCCGGAGACCTTACTAGGTAGAAATCTATGTCCGGCGTGTTATCTATCCCTCCTTCAGCCTCCCGGATAACGCCACGGAGCTCCTGCTCTATCCCTTTCCTGAAGCCATCGACCTGTTGGAGCACCGGTCCAGGCTGGCTGGTGAACTTCTCTATCTCCTCTCCTATCCGGACAGGCATGGCAAAGTATTTTCCGGGGCTGTTTATACTGGTTGTCCGGCTCCGTTTTAACACTGGGCCTCCAATTAACACCAGATGCCTGGAACTCAACCAGTCTCCCTGTCAGTAGTTATACCCGTCCACAACGAGTCAGAGGTCCTGGAGAGGACAGTCGAAGAACTTCTTGAAAGCCTGGAGGGACTCAGGATCAGTAGCTACGAGATCATATTATCCGAGGACGGGTCTAGCGACTCCAGCAGGGAAATCGGGAGAGATCTGGCAGCCCGACATGAGTGTGTTAAATCTATACACAGCGACAGGAGGCTGGGGAAGGGTGAGGCAGTTTCGAGGGGTTTCAGGCAGGGAAGAGGCGACATCCTCCTCTTCGTAGACGCAGATCTCGCCACCGACCTCAAGCACCTAAAGCAACTGGTAGCACCGCTGGAGGAAGGAAAGGCTGAAATCGCGATAGGTTGCCGCTACGGGGATGAACACGTGGACAGGTCACCTCACAGAGAGCTGGCGAGCAGGGCCTACAACTGGACAGTCAGAAACCTTCTGGCTTCAGAATTCCGTGACCACCAGTGCGGTTTCAAGGCGTTTAAACGCGGGGCTTTCGAGAGCCTTGACTCCGTTGTGACTGAGAAAGGGTTTTTCTGGGACACAGAGGTGTTGCTCGAAGCACAGGAGCGCGACATCGAAGTTGTGGAAGTACCGGTCTCGTGGCAGGCCAGCGACGACTCGAAGGTCAGGCTTTCACGGGACTCTTTATACTTCGGGAAGAAGATATGTGAAGCGGTCTGGAGCAAAAGACTCTGGCAAGATTAAATATTCTCGCCCACAAATCCTTGAACTGTGTGATAGGAGAAACAAGTGGGGAGCGGGCAGCCTTCTCGGTGATCGGCATCGTCACGGGAGCGGTGCTCCTGAATACGGTTGTGGAGACCGGCTTCGGAACCGGAATATTTTCCAGATCCCTGTCAGTTATGGCAGTTCTAGCCGGATTTATATCGGTCTTCGCCGTATTCGCACTGGCGCTCTCGGATTTCCGACGGGAGCGGTGGGCAGACCACCTGAGGATACTGGTCTTCATCTCAGTGGCACTCCTGCTTTTCTCGGGCTACATCCTGAACCCTGATTACGGCATCGAATCCGATGTCACTTTCTTCATATTCCACTCCGCCAACCAGTTCATAGACGGACAGAACCCCTACACTGCTAACATGACCGGTGACCTCGGAAGTTATGACGACACACCCACCTACCTGACTTCCCGCACCGACGGTTCTACCGTAACCCGGCTCTCCTATCCTGCACTTTCGTTCCTGTTTTTCGTGCCCCAGGCGCTTGCAGGACTTACCAGCACTGCAGTTACAACCGGGCTTTTCTTTCTGGCCATACTCGCCTACCTGATGTACGAATCCCGGGACTACCTGGTCCTGGCACCTCTTGCGGTGCTTTTCGTCAACGGTCTCGCATCGATAGACCTGGCTTACAACATGAACGCTCTATGGATCCTGCCCCTCCTGGTGTCGATGAAGCTATGGTCGGAGGACAAACGAAACTGGTCGGCTGTATTCCTCGGGATCTCGTTCGCGGTAAAACAGACGGCCTGGCTGACCGCTCCTTTCCTGGCCATCTGGGTCTTCAGACAGTCTGAAACTTTATCGGGTTTTCTGGAGGAAATCAGATCCATAGGTCTCTACGGAGGGGTCGCGTTCCTGGCCCCCAACCTGCCCTTTATCATAATGGAACCCGGTGCGTGGCTGAGAGGGATCTTCGACCTGGTTTACAGCGGGGGGCTAGCACCCCAGGAGTCGCTCGGGGTAGGGCTCGTTATGCTGAAAACCGAGAGCCTTGTCTACCTTCCGAAGACCTACTTCTCTGCCGTCACTATAGCTGGTTTCCTGACACTGCTACTGCTCTACTACCTCTACGAGGAGATCAGGTGGACAGCCTGGGTGATGCCCGCCCTCCTTCTCTGGCTAAACCACCGCTCCCCGACCTATTACCTGACGATGTTCGTTCCCGTCGCGTACTACGCGGTCATACTCAAAACCGGACAGACGAGGTTAGAATCAACCGGATACCTTGAGAAGGTGAGAAAGTGGATATAGGCCGCATCGAAAGAAAATACATCGCAGGCCTCGCAATCGGAGCATTCCTGCTGTTCTCTATCGGGTATGGCGCAGTGCTCCACAGCCAGGGCTGGAGGAACCTGGAGATACAGGGCGTTAATCTCTCGAAATCTGAGGGTTCCACGGGATACGATACTATGAAGCTGGAGCTCACGAACCAGGAGGATGAACCACTCGAACCTGTTTTCCGGATCATACATCAGGGCTCGGCATCCTACCTGAAATGGAGAACCCTGGAGGGTCCTGAAAAACTAGAGCCGGGCGAGACCGCCGAGTACGTCCTGAAAGCCGAAAAAAGGTTCTCCCCTCTAAATCCAGGGACTAGATACGCTATAGTTGTCAGCGGAAGCCACGAGTCCTGGTGGCACGAGTCAGGGGTGCGTGAGGCTCCTGATAGAAACGGTAGAGGGCTCTAAAAACTTAATATAGAACGTCAAGAAATCCGAACCAATGGAACCAGAAACCGAAAGCTACCTCAGGAAGACAGGGCTCGTGACAGCCGCGACCATCGCTATACTCCTGGGTTTCCGGACCTATTTCGAGGCCAGCATCATAAGCAACCCCTTGGCCGCCCTTCCGCTTATAGCGGTCTGGCTGGGCTCTTTACTGGTCCTGTTGTATACACTCACCGACTACGGCGGCCTGGAGAAGGTCGAACTCCTGGCCTTCCTGATGCTGATGATCGCGACTACAGCCTTTTCTGCTGTTTTCATCAGCTCCACAGCACCTCCACAGGACTCGATCATCTTCCTGGAACAGGCGTCGGAAGCCACGATGGAAGGGAAAAATCCGTACACAGTTAAGATGGGTATCGGGAAGGACGTCTCCAGAGAAGTATACTGGACGCCCAGGAGAGACGGCAGCATAGTTAACAGGTTCAGCTACCCGGCGATGTCGGTGATTCCCTACCTGCCTCTCCAGCACGCGGGGATAAACATAAAGTGGCTGGGAGTCCTCATGGTGCCTCTGCTCTTCCTTGTCATATTCCTCTTTACACCCCAGGAGCTAGGGCTTCTACCCATACTGCCCCTGCCTCTACTCCCTTTCTACGTCAGGAACCTCTACCTCGGCTCCGACCTGTTGTGGATGGTGCCTCTCTCCCTCGCCGTGCTGCTGTGGGAAAGGAACCGGGACTACTCTGCGGCTTTCTTCGGGTTATCGTGCGCAGTAAAACAGTTCCCCTGGCTCATATCCCCTTTCCTGGTTATCAGGATGATCGCGGGGGCAGAGAGCCGGAGGTCCGGCCTGAGAAAAGCAGTGAGGTTTGGGGGCCTGGCCTCGGTGGTCTTCCTGGTACCAAATCTTCTGTTCATAGCCGGCGCCCCAGTTGCCTGGCTTGACAACGTGGTCAGGCTTCCCCTGCTCTCACTCGGGGTCGGCAGCCCCGAGAGCTTCATGGGGCAGGGCCTCGCCATACTGTCCTTTTCGGGCATTATACAGGCAGGGAGATGGGTCTACACAGGTGCGATGGCAACAGTGGCAGTCGGATTTGCTGTGCTCCTCATCAAAAGGCTGGAAAAGGTAAAGCACACCGTCTGGCTGGCCCCCGTACTGATAATTTTCTTCAACTACAGGGGGCTGGTAAAGTACTACCTTGTATTCATACCAGTGGCGCTGTCAGTCCTGCTCGCAAAATACCGTCTGGAGAACGATATCGATGGCACGAGGAAACTGGATGAGATTCTCCGTATTTAGACTGGTGCTCGTAATCGCGGTCGCCCTGTTCCTGCTGTTCTACTCCGCAGACGCCTGGGAAAAAAGCCAGTCAGAACTCTCGGTCGAGGTTCACAGGACCTACGATCCCGACAGGACGGGAACCGTATCACATATTGAAGTCGCTGTCAAGAACCATGGAGACCGAACGGTGAGCCCGGTATTCATGGTTCTCGCATCGAAATCCAACAACCATATCTGGAACTCAAGTATCGAGAAGCTGGAACCGGGGGAACGGAGAAAGCTAAACCTCACGCCACGCCGGGATTTCCAGAAGTTCCCGGTTTCCAGGTCTTTCAAGGTCCGGGTCAACTCCGCAGAAGACCACCTATACAAGGGTCTGAGCGAGTTACACGTCCCCGAGCTATGCGTGCCTCCCCTGAAGGATCCCGACTTCGAAAGCGGGCCTTACCTTGATTTCGGCGATCCATGGTACCCGCTGTCACACCAGGTGAACACAACATACCGAGAAGGAGCACTGGTCTTGAACATATCCGCGACATCCAGGACCAGCACGAGCCTTCTCACCAGGCAGACTCTCAACCATATCCCCAAGAAACTCGGGGTCAGGTTCTCCGAATTCACAGAGGACACTGTTCTGGACAGCGAAACAGGAGATATCATCCGGGGTGGAGGTCTTGTCCTTTCAACGGGCAACCACAAACGTATCTGGATGGTCTACTCCTCGGATTACGGCCGCATGACCGTACTTGAGCCCGCGGGAGACAGACTTGTCATAGTAACCCCTTTCCTCGATTCAAGCTTCGACCTCCAAGAAGTGGTAGAGGAAAGAGGGTGGGACCCTGGAATCCCGCCCCATATTCTCTACGTGGGCACGGTATCAGGCCCAGAAAATAGCTACAGGATGGGGCTGGAAAAGGTCGATGTACCCGGCTGCGAGCATACAGCTTCCCCTGATTTATAAAGCTTGGTTCACACTCCAGAGATTACCGGTAGTGGCGAAGGCCGCGAGGTGATCAAGATCGACAAGAAAGCTGATCCAACTAATCCCGTACTTCTGGAGACCATAGAGCTTCTGGAACAGCAGACCGCACCCGTATGGAAAGCTGTCGCAGATAACCTGGGCAAGACCAACCGTTCCCGTCCCGAAGTGAATATCTCGGATGTGCAGAGGATCGCGGAGGACGGTGACACAGTCGTTGTTCCAGGGAAGCTGCTCGGGGCTGGCTTCCTCGACAAGGAGGTAACGGTCGCGGCGTTCCAGGCATCTAACTCTGCCAGGGAAAAAGTCGAAGAAGAGGGACAGTTCATGTTCATCGACGAGCTGGTCGATGAGAACCCTGATGGAGAAAAGGTGAAGATAGTCAAATGAGTGGAGAAACCCGGATAATAGACGCAGAGGGCAAGATCCTTGGAAGACTCGCCAGCAAGATTGCAGAAACCGCCAGAGACGGCGAAGAGGTCGTAGTGGTCAACTCGGAGAAGGCTGTCATATCGGGTGACAGCGAGCGAGTCAAGAAGGAATACAAGAGGAAGTACGACCGCGGCACAAGGCACGACGGACCATACTTCCCGAAGTCCCCCTCCCGCATACTCAAGAGAACGGTCCGGGGGATGCTTCCCTACAAGCAACCGAAAGGAAAGGAAGCGTTCGACCGTGTGAAGACATACATAGGCGTCCCAGAAGAGTTCAAGGACCATGAAGAGCTCGATGTAAAGAAGGGAGAAGACCTCAAGTACCGGAACTATGTAAAACTTGGCGAAGTATCCGAGTTCATAGGCTGGACAGGAGGCGAAAAGGCATAATGAGCGTACAGGCAACAGGAAAGCGGAAGACCGCGAAGGCACGCGCATCAGTAAAAGAAGGTGAGGGAACGCTGAGAATCAACTCCAGACCCCTCCACACACTCCCCGAGATGAGCCAGAAAAGGATAAAGGAGCCGCTCGTGATAGCGGGAGAAGTAACCGAGAACGTTGATATAGAGGTCAACGCAAACGGCGGTGGTATCCAGGGTCAGGCAGAGGCCATAAGGATGGCTATCGCCCGTGGGCTCGTGGACTATACTGGTGACGAGGACCTGAAGCGGGAGTTCCTCGACTACGACCGCAACATGCTTGTCGAGGATCCAAGGAGGACGGAGACAAGAAAACCCTCGCAGTCGTCCAAAGGAGCGAGACACAAACAGCA
>CAZAII010000024.1:0-10497 GCA_964485165.1 uncultured archaeon
GCCCGAATAGTGTAGTCTGGCCAATCATCACGCCCTCTCGAGGCGTAGACCCGGGTTCAAATCCCGGTTCGGGCAACCCATTTTCCGTTCACCGCGACTTTTAGAACACTGAAAATGGGGTTTTTCCGAGAGGAACTACTTGTTAAAAACCAGCAAATCGGCTTTTGTTCAAAAACTTGTGGAAAATCAGGATTTTTTGAACGCAGAGGTACTTTTTTTGAACACGGATTCGGGGTTTTTGAACACAACCGACTTTTTGAACAAACCCCAGCAAATCAAAAGATATTTAAGTTACTATTATTTAGTAACAAATATGACCCTTAACTCGGAATCTTCCAGAAATGAAAATCTGCCGTCTCCCAAAGTCAGTTATATTAGATTAGTGGATGAAAATTCTCCTATACCGGCTGAATGGGAGACTTCTGCTTCATTAATTTCTGAAGACGGCGTGACAAGAGCAGAGAGAACTTTTATAGAAGCCGTTCAGGACTCTGAAGCTGAGTCATTTAGCCGGAGCAAAAGAGCAGGCGAAAAAATCAGGCGGAAAGCGGATTTTTTGAAAGGCTCATCATTTGTCGACGACTACATGAGGAATTCTGTTACAGGAGCGGGTTTAGCGACTGCCGCGAATTATGGATTAGCTGTGGGAGCGACTCACCCCACAGAACTTGGTTTGTACTTTATGATTCCTTGGGTAGCTGGAGGTGTTGGAGTTGCTTCAGGTTTAACAAGGGCGCCATATAGAGCTTTAAATGGCGTTGGTCGTCATCTAGAACAAAGTTCGGATAACGTAGAAGTTACTAGCGATAACATAGAAGAAATAAAATCAAACCTATCCGACCCAAATAATAGACCTAACAATCTATATGGTATAGGTTTCGGGGAATACATAGAATTACATGATAGAGAGGGAGTAGAGCGAACGATAGATAGTCTTGCCGAAGAATATCCTGAGGCAGAGTGGGTATTGACGCAGGAGGAAGACCATCCCTTCCAAGTAATAGGCATGTTACTTTCTGAAGAATACAATGGTTCCGAGATAGAAGACGATAACGACATTTACCAATTCAGAAGGGAAGCCGAGGATAATCTTGGTGAGGAGGTTTTGATGACAGAAAGCGGTAAGGTGCCCACTTCCCGACGCATCAGCGATTCGCCAGATTATGAAGAGGGATTTGATGTAGTGATAGTAGATAGGAATCCGGATTACAAATTTATAACAGAAGAAAACTTTCTGGATTACTCTGAAACTTTCACTACTAAAGATGAGATCAGTGTTAATGATTCAGATCCTGAGAGCGATTATAGTGAAAGCGAATTAATATTAGAGGAAAGTTAACCCTGCCAGAAAATCCTAGGAGGTTCCCGAACCCCTTTCAAATCCTAAATTCATCCAGTCAAGAAGGTGCCATTAACCCCATCAGGGCAAGCAGGTAGACATACCTTTCATCTAGCTGAAGAGGTTGGCTAGGGCCTTGCCGATGTTTCCTACTGTGCCGAAAACGGTGTTTACAACGTCTTTTGCGGTTGAACTGGCCTGTTCAGGCAGACTTGGCTTCTTCGACTCCTTGGGTCCTTTCTCGGCCTCACTGGCCTGGTTTTTTGGCCCTGTATCGCTTGGTTGGGTGTCCTCAGGAACCTGATTAGAGCCAGGGTTTTGGTTTTCCTGGCTCCTCTCTGTATCCTGCTGATCTGTCTGTGGGCCTATCTGGGCAGCCGTCATCCCTGTCAGTATAAAAATCGCGGTTAGGCCTGCCAGCGTTTTTATTATCGGCGCTTTCATGGTTTCAAATCCGAACTCTTTATTTAATAAGATTGTATTTTTTTGCCGAATCCCGTTTTGGGCACTGCAAATATCTTATAGCAGGAGTGTGAGTCCCTTTCCATGACTGAAGAGATACACCTCCACCGGCACATAAGTTTTGCGGAGTTCCTGCTAGGGAAGGAGCAGATCAGGGTTTCCACCGCTGTACCGGCGGATGCCAAGATCAACAACTCGGGCGATGAAACGGTACTGTCGACGAGGATCGACGGCGGTTCGCTCGCGGAGTACTGGGAGCGGCTTGTTGAGCCAAAGAAGAAGGGGGGTGGAGCGGGTAGAGCCGATGAAACCGCCCTCCTGGACCCCGCTTATCTCGAGGTAGAGGACTACCAGCTTGGCCTGGTGGCGGGGGATGACAGGCTTGACTATACCGTGAAGCTTGCATTGACTGAAGGCGATGTCGAGCACCGTTTCATCATCGATGGCAGGGAAAACAACTATGTTTCTGAAGGCATGCTGAGGAAGGATTTCAAGGTGATGCTAGACGAAGAGGAACCGGATTTCCGGGACACACTGGAGAGGATGTTCGCCGACCAGGTGCCGGGGATTACTGGTGAAAAGACCTTTTCCCCGAGGCAAGCTTCAATAAGGACGCTGCTCCAGTTTTAGCTGTGACAGGCTTTGCCGAAGTCGAGTGCGCTGAATGCGGCTATTCGATGAGCACCGTGGTGTCGCCCGAGAAGCTTACTTCAGGCAACCACAGGTGCCCGAACTGCCGGAGCGGAGTGTTCCACTGAGCCCTGTCAATAGTTTTTTTAGCTAGAAGCACCAATTCTAGGTTATATGGCGCCTGGAAAAGCTTCGACTGTTTTCTTGCTCGTCTTCCTTGTGCTCCTGAGTTCCTTTGCTGCCAGTTACACGCTATCCAGCGGGGAAACATTAGAGAAAGCGCAGGACCAGGCTGACCGGTCTGAGGTTGAACAAAAGACGGCTGCTCCTAACTCCACCGGCCCTCCGGGGGACAGCCAGCCAGAACTCCCGGAACAGGCTAGCCCTAAGGCCAGGGGCGTTCTTGACAGGGTTTTTGGAGGCATAGGGAATGCTTTTAACACGATGGGCGGAGCCCTCAGGGATTTCCTGGGAGGTTAGGCGTTACCTGGTTTCACGGTACTTCAGGAAACCGTAGTATCCTGTTGTCAGGGCTGCAGCCCCTATGAACGCTGTCAGGGCGTTTACAGGGGTCAGGAGGCCTGAAATCGACGGTGCGAGCGCGCCCCCGACCATGAACCACGAGCCGGCGAAAACTGAGAGGATTTCGAGTCGCCTGTCCATGTTAAGCTTTCCGTATCCAAAGTATTTGAGTTCTACGGCGGTTTACTAGATTTGACTGCGGCGGAGGCCTCGCCGCATTTATTATATTACCGGTGATACTCTTGTTCCTCCCCGACAGGACGCTTGGACGAAGAACTGACTTGAACCAAACTTATGAAACCTAGGCTGACTAAATCTCAGCTATGCCCGAATCCTGGGAGATAAGCCGTGAAAGAGATGTAGATGAGAACGTCCGTGCGCTCAAGAAGGTGGTGGCCGAATTCACACTGGCTGACGCGGTGATGGTGGCTTTCCCTGTAGTGGTAGCTACAGGTGTTTTCCTGCTTCCCGAGGCTGTGAGGCAGGGTATGGTGCTGAGCTACGCCGAGCCTTCCCTCCTTAACTTCTACACCTCGGTGTTCGTCCATTCCAGCCCTCTGCACCTCCTGAGCAACATCATGCTCTACATGGTGGCTGTCTCCTTCCTCTACACGCTGGGCTCCTGGGGAGAGTTCAACAGCAGGCTCAGGCTGTTCCTCGGGTTCTGCTTCGCCTTCCTGCCCCTCGTGCTCGGTTTCCTGGACTCCCGCATCCTGGCCGGGATCGTCGAGACCGGTATGGGGCTCTCCGGTGTCAACTCCGCGCTCATAGGTTTCACCCCGCTGGTGCTGGCGGCTTTCATGAGGAAGAAGACCGGTGGTGTGGTCAACCTGACACATTCGATACCCGTGTTCTACCTCAGCCTGATAGTGTCGCTGGTTTTCGTCTCCCTCTACCAGACCCGTGCACTCATAGGCGCGCTGGTGGTGGCGGTCCTGATGTCGGCCTACTTCGGATACCTCTACCACAGGTCGGAGTCGGGACGCGGGCTCGAGGTCTTTTACAACAGCTTCGAAAGGATCTCCGGCCTGGAACTGACCGTCGTCTACGTTGCCCTTGTTCTCTACATCACCGCGCCCGTGGGTTTCCTCCAGATGGCCATCCAGTCAGGACAGGCGGCGAACGTCTTCGCCAACTACAACGGCTTCGCTACCGGTTTCCTGTTGCCCTACGTGCTGGCGGCGCTCTACCAGGTGACCGGACTCGACTTCCTCTAGGTCCAAGTGTTCAAAACGCCCAAGAAGAGAAGGAACCCGGCTGCTAGAGAGACCAGAAGGAAGATGCCGAGTATGATGTATACTTTCAGAGCCTCCATATATCCGCATTCTTGGTTTTCAAGTAAAAAAGTATCCTACTGGAAAGACTGGGTTTCTCCAAAAAACTTCATCCTTGACAGGGGTATCTGCGGTCTCTGAGGATGAAGAAGGCCGAAAAGGACAGTCGGACCTTGATAAAAATCTTTCTCCTTCCACAGCTACTTATGTGACGCGTGGCAAGCAGGAAACATGGATCTGGACGAGCTCAGGAGGAGGTTCGAGGAGGTCGACATGGAGATATGCGGGTTCCTACGGGAGGAAGGCCTGGTTGTGCTCCAGTACTCTCTCGCAGCCATCTTCATCTGGTTTGGCGGGCTGAAGGTGATAGGGGCGAGCCCCGCCTCCACTCTAGTCGCGAACACGGTGTTCTTCTTCGATCCCGGCTGGTTCGTGCCGTTCCTCGGGTACTGGGAGGTAGCCATCGGCGTCTGTTTCCTCCACAGGGAGCTTGTAAGGCTTGGACTAATACTGCTTGCACCACAGCTGGTCGGGACTTTCATGCCGCTGGTGCTGCTCCCGGACGTGACTTTCCACAGCTTCCCGTTCGTGCTGACGATGGAGGGCCAGTACATCTTCAAGAACCTGCTGATAATGGGTGCCGCGATGGTGGTCGGCGGCCATGTCCGGGACTGAACCGTTAACTATTCAACCTTTGAGCGTGAAAAATCATCCATGCCTGAGATCCTATGGAGACTTGACGGCTACATCGCGGCCGCCATAATACTCGTGCTGGGCCTGGCCTTCTTCGGCTACCTCGACCCGGTTCTCAACTTCTTGGGGCTATAACCTCTCATCCTACTTGCGGATTTACTTTAGGCGTAAAGCTTAATCCCTCCCGGTCATAAAGTCTTTCCATGTCACTCTTTGATACCGTCCTCGAAAAGTTGCTGGGAAAGAAGTACCGGTGCGACAAGTGCGGCGAGGAGTTCCGCGGCAACCGGAGCAGATGCCCGTCCTGCGGCCACACCGTCTTCAGCCCCGCGGGCTGAGGCACTGATTTATAGTTCTTGGGCCGCATCCGGTTGTTGAAGATCCATGGAAGAGGATGAAGACCTGCTGGGTCCCGGAGACATAACCGGGGGATCGATGCCGGGAGCTGGCGAGATCCTTGACACTGTCAACCCGGACATGGTGCCCTACCTGCTCCACTTCAGCCAGGAAGGGCTCGTGCCGGAGCTCAGGAACATCGACGCCGCGGGACCTGTCACGACCGAGGAGATAGAGGGAGAAAGACTCGGGGACCTTCTCGAAATCACGGCCTCAGTCGACCCGCTTGAACCCATCTACCGCGAGCTCGGGGAGAGCGCTGGCTATATCTTCGGTAACTTCCCTGTCAGACACGGCGATCTCTCTGTCCACAACGTAGTGGTGGCATACGGGGAGGACTCTCCCTACATAGTCGACTGGGAGACCGGCGGCTACGGGATGGGCATGGCTGGAACTGACCCTGACTCGGCCCAGCTGCTTGACTCGACCCGGAGACGCCTGGAGAAGGCGGACAGCAAGGGATGGTACGATGTCCTCGAGGAGGCCTACACCCTCGGCCTTGAGACAGGTGAGGCCCGCGACCCGGGCGTGACACCACGTGAACTGGAGGCAGAGTACGCTGAACTCCTGGACTCCCGCGGCTTCTAGAGAGAGGCTATCTGCTTTCGGCCTCATAACTTAACCATGGAGGCCTCTCACCGGGGGCGGACCGTTTTTATTTTCTGTCACCTCTACTTGACTACATGAATGCTGAAAGGGCGCTCGAGCCGGATGGAGCCCTCGTGATAGGGGAGCACCACCTTGACCACACCAACGACAGGGCTGAATACGACGCTGTGAGGCACTATCTAGACGAGGGATACGGCCTCGAGGTCGTGATAGAGCACCCTCCGGAGGAGGTCGACCAGGTGAGGCAGTGCGTCCGGGACGGCAACTACTCCCGTTACCTGACGCTTGAAAGGCTCGACGAGGAGCTGTCGGAGTACGGCGTAGACCTGGCCGGTAGACTGGATGCCGAAGAGCTGGTCGACTCGGCGGAGACTGTGGAGAGACTCAAGGAGATAAGCAGCTTCAGGTCGGATATCGGCTTCCTGAGACACGTGCTCTCGGAGACCAACGAGAAAGGGCTGATCCTGGAGGATGACATGAAGCAGGCGCTTCTCTCTGACTTCGAGCCGGAAAGATACAGGTTCCTGTCAGGAAGCGGGGAGCTGGGCAGGCTCCGGGACTACGTCGAAATGGTGCTTGAGGATGATATCTACCTGGATGACAGCGACGCGGTAGAGCACCTGGAGGACATGGTCTACCCCGTTGTCACTGATGCGATGGCGGGCATCGACCAGGTGGAGTTCGAGAGCGGAGGCCTGGAAGAGGCAGCTGATGCAGCTGACCGGGTGAACGAGGTCATAGGACAGCTCTCGACGGTATACACAGGGGGAGTCGTCCCCCGGGACTGGGAGGAGCTCTACTCCAGCCCGGTCTCTCTCATGGATCCTGACGTGGTACAGAGGGTAGTGATTCCGGAGCTGGTGGAGCTGAAGGATGAGCTGGAGGACCGCTACCAGGAGGCCCGTGAACTCGAGGAGCAGAAGGAGGGCCAGACACTGGCAAAGCGCAGGCTGATAGAACAGGATATCGAGAAGCTGGGGGGTGTCGACCAGCTTGAGCAGGCTGTTGATACCGTTGAAGAGTCCCTGGATGTCTACAGCGAGATGACCGAGGACCTGCTGCTGAAGAAAGGAGTGCTATCGACGCTTCTCGCACTGGAGCAGGATGAGGAGCTCAACGTCATGGCGGGCGATATAGAGATGGAGGATTACCGCCGGGGCAAGCAGCTGGAGGCGGAGGTCATGAGGACCATAGGCAACGGCGAGACCCGTGAAACGGATACCGTTTCCCTCGCGAACGATGACGACATCTACGACCCTGAGTGGGCGGCCGAGGCGTTTGAAGACGAGGAGATGATCGACAAGGTCCGGGAGCTCAGGGACTGGAAGCTAAGGCGTGACAGCCATATCGCTGATAAGACGCTGGAGGCGTCACGTCGAGGGGCCACAGTAACCATAACCGGCCAGAGGCACGCCGACGAGATAGTGGAGAAGCTCTCCAGCGAGGGCGTCACGGCATCGAAGCACGTGCTTGAGAAGGGAACTGGTTTGGTCGAAGGCCGGAAGAAGCTGAGGTTCCTCTACGGCGATGGGACGGTTGAAATGCTTGAGAACGGTCGTGTCCCGTGACCAGACTTAGAGCCGTATCCTCTCGAACAGGCCGAGCTCTTCTTTACTGATGTCTCTCCTCTTGACTTCGAAACCCCCTGATTCCAGATACTCGGTCCACCGATCTAGCTCCGAGTCGTCAACGTTGGTCTCTTTCTCCCAGAGCTGTTGCCGTGTCTCTCCTTCTGTCTTTCCGAGGGGCACTGCGGGCTCTGTGTATCCCGCGCTGATGCTCCATCCTTCTGGCGCGGCGTACTGCTTAACCGGTAGAGCGTTATGGTATACCACGCCGACCTTGACGGTGTCCACCTGGCCGTCGAGGATTTCTGCGAGTTCCTGTATATTGTGCTTGGGCGCGAGCCTCTGGCGCAGTCCCATACCGGTGAAGTTGTTATGAAAACATAAATATGGCGGGTAAAAGAGGTAGGGGAAGACTTAAACATCGCACAGGAGAACTGGTCTCCATGGCTGGAGACCCGGGGCTTAAAGACGCTGCAAGGGATATAGTGGATGAGACCCGAGAGTATTTCCGGGAGGTGGTTGAGAAGCAGCGAAGTGATTTCGCGCCGAGAACGACTCCCGATGTCGAGACCATGGACGCCCGCGTGGAGGTGACGGAGCTCTACCAGCTCTACCGTCGCGTGGTCAAGGGAAGGGGTATGAGCGCAGGCTACCTGGATTACGAGGGAACACTCTACTACTTCCTTATGCACTACCTCGACTCTGTTCTACCCGGCGAAAAGTTCGACCTGGACCGCCACCACCGCGAGGGAAGTGACGTGAGAGCACTTGTAGACGCACCGAAGGGCACTGCCTACGACTGGAACACGATGGTTTCGAAGCCGCTGACCGACCGGAAGGAGAGGATAGGCTACGGTGGCAAGGCAGGCTCCAAGATATGGATGACAATTTTCCCCACCGACCTCCAGAGGAGGATAACCGACCGACTGGCATCGCTCTCTTCACTGGAAGAGATGGAGGATGCGGTGCTAAACTTCCCTGTGAGATTCAGCAATGACTATGTCAGCCTGGACGATAGGCCGGACCATTTCTACAGGATCTTCGCCCACGAGGTCAGCCATTTCTACGTCCGCCAGAACCTGAAGGGGAAAAGGTTGGGGATAGTCCACGAGGCCTTCGGCCAGTTCACCCACCGCTACCTCCAGCAGAGGGAGAAAGAGGGCGAGGAGGGAGCGCTTGACTTCAGGATCGGAAGGTTCGGCCTCGGAGGCTACGAGGACAGCCTTGATATCGATGTCGAGGACCTGGTCTGGATGGTGCTGATAATCCGGGAACGGGCCAAGATAACCCGTCAGCGTTTCAGAGAGGAGGGAAAGGAGTTCAACGTCATCGACTGGGCGCGGGAGAACGAGCTGAAGATATCGGACCAGGAGCCGGATGACATGTACGAGTTCCTTGAGTACTTCCTGCCCTATTCATACTACCGGGAGATATCAGCCCTGGAAAAGTTCTACAGTGAGGGTCTCTACGACGCGCTGAAGGATTTGGAGGAACTCTACCACGATCTAGGTGGCGGCCAGAAAAGGCACGTGGACGAAGAGTTCCGCGAGGATCTTGAGACGGACCTCCGCGTGAACTACGAGTCGAGCAGGAAGGTGCTTAGGGAGGCGGTCGACAACCTCTGGGGCCTGGAGAGGATAAAGCACGAGATAGACCGGGAGGCAAAGGATATGCAGAAGGATGCGAAGGAGCTGGAGGCGCTTCTACGTGACGTGGAGAAGCTGAGGAAGGGCTTCGAGGAGGAAGAGATAAGCATCCCGAGCGTTTCCGATAAGTCAACGCTTGAGCAACGCCTTGTAAAGGTGCAGGAACAGCTGATGGAACAGGAGGAGAAAGCGAGAGAGATAGAGGAGGAGTACGGCGTGGAGCTGCTTCCACGCTGACACCAGTTTTAAAAGAGTTCTATCGATAACCTGGTCAGGGTGTTACTATGACAGGGTCACATGGACTTGACGTGGAGCACGTGGCAGAGCTCCAGCTGAAGCCGAGGGAGGAGATAGAGCAGGATGTGAAGCAGATATTCGAGAGCGCCGTAGAGGATGCGGGAGAGATGGATAACCCGTACATCGACGCGGGTGAGGGACTGCTTGACTACCACTTCGGCATGAGTGACGATACCGAGTACTTCGCGGAGCTGGTGGAGACTTTCAGCCAGCTCGGCCAGAACGTGGCGTTCCTTGTAGACGAGTACGATGACCGCGGCCTGGCTGACGAGGAGCCTGCCTGGCTTGGCCACCGGAAGGCCGAGGTCGCTGACGCGGGCACCAGGAATTTCGACCCGAACAGCACGCTGCTTGAGATGCCTTACATGGCTGACATGGACCAGGAGGAGCTGAACACTCTCCACATGCACTACGTGGAGGGCAAGGAGCAGTACTTCAGGAACCAGTTCGATTACGGGACTGTCCAGGATGAGTAACCTTTCCTGTCTCACTTCTTTTCCTGTTTTACCCTGTACTTCCCTTTCTGCTCCACTGCTTTTTCCAGCTGCTCTCTCGACGTGACTAGCTTTACGTTGCCGGTTTCCCCCATGCAGTCCCTGATGTCTTCGACGGTGCCGTGGTAGTCGGTGCAGCTGTCGGCGGCGGCGTGGAGCAGCAGGAGGTAGCACCTGGTGCTCCGGGGATCGGGCGTGTAGAAGACTACCCGATCGACTCCTTCCAGCTCTTTCCTGACCTTCCTGGCGGTCCTCTGGAACTTCTGCCGGCTCTGCATCTCTCCCATAATCTGGTTGTCGACGACGTAGCGGCAGTCATGCCCCTCTGAACGGAAGGTGGTGTCGTATCTCTCGTGTTTTTCTTCTGGAGTGACGATGCCGTGCTCCGCGCTCAGTACGGCCCAGTCCCGTCCTTTCTGCATGCAGAAATCTATGAAGTCTTCTATACGGCCGGAACGGTAGAGTTCCCGGGGCGGGAGCTCGCCGCCGGGGTTTTTCTCCCGGCAACAGTGGGTGAGGTACAGCACCATACACCATAATTTCTCCCCCAGCTTCAATTCTCTTTTC
>CAZAII010000025.1:0-10486 GCA_964485165.1 uncultured archaeon
GTCCTCTACTTCATTCTCGGCTCTATCAACCTCTACGGGGCCAACGCCCAGGCGGTCAGTCAGGCGCTACAGCAGCTTGAGACCTTCCAGACGCTGCTTGGCGCCCAGATAGGTTCCATAATCACGCTGGGTATCGGGCCCATAGTCACGGCATCAATAGTGCTACAGATGATGGTCGGAAGCGAGCTGCTGCCCTGGGACACGAATACAGAAGAAGGAAGACAGAAATTCCAGGCCGCACAGAAAGTGCTCGCATACTCATTGACAGTCATCGAGGCGTTCGGCTACGTTCTATCCGGTACGTTCGGCAACGTCGCGGGAGATCCAACTCTCATCCTTCTGCTCTCTAGCCAGATAACGCTCGGCGGCTGGCTTATAATCATGATGGACGATCTGGTCCAGAAATGGGGTTTCGGCTCAGGGGTCGGACTCTTCATCGCCGCGGGAGTTTCGAAGGCGGTCTACATCTCCTCGGTGTCACCCCTGACCTCGACAGGCGAGCCTTTCTGGATAGTCGGGGGCAACCCTGTGGGCGCGATATTCCAGTTCACCCAGAGCCTGCAGTTCACCGCCCTGATGCCCATAATCTCCACCATACTGGTTTTCGCGGTCGTGGTATACATGCAGTCGATGCGTGTGGAGATACCGCTGACCTTCGGTAATGTGCGTGGATTCGGCCAGAAGTGGCCTCTGAAGTTCCTCTACACTTCCAACATGCCCGTCATACTTATCGCAGCTCTGGTCTCCAACGTACAGATAATGGGTACTACTCTCGCCGGCAGGAACGGCTGCTCCCTGCTTGGCTGCTTTTCGGGAGGAACAGCCTCCTCGGGACTGGTGCTCTGGCTCAACGCACCTACACAGGTCGTTACAAATATAATTACCTCAGGATTGACTGCTATAACCTCGATGGACGTCTTCCACGTGTTCTTCTACATCGCTGTCTACACCTTCGGCTCGATAGCCTTCTCTATCTTCTGGGTTAGGACATCCGGGCAGGACTCGAGTTCGGTGGCGGAGCAGATACACCGGACCGGCATGAAGGTGCCTGGCTTTAGGAGGGACAAGCGCGTCATAGAGAAGGTTCTGAACCGATACATCCCTGGACTGGCAGTTACCTCGGGTGCGGCAGTGGGACTGCTCGCGGCGCTTGCGAACATGACCCGGGCAGCGGGGGGCGGAACAGGTATCCTGCTGACAGTGATGATACTCTACAGGCTCTACGAGCAGCTGGCCCAGAAACACATGGAGGAGCTGCACCCTGCTCTCAAGGACTTCCTGACATAGGGCGCCCGACAGGAGACCACAATTTAAAAGGATTCCCGGAAGAAATCCCTTTATGGCGACAGCAATCGAGGCCGTTTTGATACCTCTCTACGGCTTCTATAACACGCTTTTCCATCCGCTGCTCGCCACCAGTCCTTACCTCGCACTGGGATTCTTCTCGGCGGCGCTCGCAGCCCTGTTCTCACTTATCTACTGGTACCTGCTCGACATTGAGCGAGCGGAGAAGATAAAGGACAAGCTCAGCGACCACCAGGAGAAGATGAAGGAGGCGAGAAAGGAAGATAACGACGAGGATACCTCGGAACACATGCAGAAGACAATGGAACTCAACCAGCGGCTGATGAAGCTCAACCTGAAGCCAATGGTGGGTACGATGGTGTTCGTCGCTCTGATATTCCCATGGCTTGGCGCAACTTTCGCACCAGCAGTGCCTCTCGAAGAGACGAACGGGGACACCTTCAGGGGCAACCTGACCTATGCGGGCTCCAAAACCCCGCTTATAGTAAACAACGCAACTGAGGAAGCGCTGGTAGAAATAGGAGAAGAGCAGGCCCGCATAGGCGAGACCTTAAATGCTTACGGTATAGACTGGGAGGTCACAGGCTTCGGTGAACACACGGGAGGGTTCTTCTCCTCGCCGAAAGGGACCGTGGTCTACGTCAGCGCGGAGTTTATCGAACTCCCGTTCTCGCTACCTCTCGCGGGCGACGCCCTGAACTGGCTCGGGTTCTACATCGTGATAGCGATGCCCCTTACATTCATATTCAGGAAGGCGCTTGGCGTCACCTAGAACTCCATCTCGCCGCCGGTCTTGACAGTGTTGTCGTTCTTTCCGATATTGAATATCTCGACAGTATTCCCTGAGGACACTACTACAGTGTCAAAACGTGAGACCGAGACATTGGCGGCATCGGTCTCGATTTCTTGCACACCTCCCGAGTCAACAACGTAAAGAAGTATCTGGGCCCCATCTCCATAGTCCTCGGGGCTTCGACCTATTATCACCATCTCATTGTCCGCGGGCACAGTTTTACCGCCCACCTCCAGAGAACTGGAACCCTGTGGACTATCCAGAGCGGTGCTGTGTCCTATCTCGACTTCGAAGCCATCTCCAAGATCAAGCTTCACGCCGCTCCGGTTACTAGGCGCTTTAGAGCTTTCTCTACCGGGACCTCATCGTGTTCCTCCCTTCTCTCGATCTCCATCATGGCCTCCCTGATACTCATTGCCAGGTCTTGGGAGGCCGAAACTTTTTACATATTCTAGTTGACCCACCGGCGCCATAAAAAGATTACAATAAAATGGCCTCTCATGGACCAGTGGTACACACGGGAAGAGACGGAGACAATGGCCGAGTTCGGCTCTGTACCTGAGAAACGGTCGGTAGAAGAGCTGATACAGCACGGAATCGTGATACTTGACAAGCCCTTCGGGCCGACCAGCAACCAGGTATCCGGCTGGCTCAAGCAGGAGTTGGAACTCAAGAAGGCCGGTCACTTCGGCACCCTCGATCCCAACGCGACAGGGGTTCTACCAGTAGGCCTGAACCGCGGCACAAGGGTCCAGAAAGCGTTGAGCCATGCAGACAAGGAATACGTCTTCGAGGCCGAGCTGACGGATGCCCGATCAAGGAAACAGGTCGTGGAGACCCTGGAGGATTTCAGAGGTCCGAACATGCAGGTACCGCCGGAGAAAAGCGCTGTCAAGAGACAGGAAAGGGAGCGAAAAGTGTACGAGATAGAGCTGCTCGAGATGGACGACCGGCAGATACTGGGAAGACTCAGCTGTGAATCAGGATTCTACGTCCGGGTCCTCATACGCCAGCTGGGCGAAAAGATGGGCACCCGGGCAGAGATGACGGAGCTCAGGCGCACCCGGCAGGGCTCGATAGGCGAAGAGGATGCGAACAGCCTACAGGAAGTGGTCGACGGCTACCACTTCTACATGGAAGGACACGAGGAGGAAATCCGGGATGTCCTACTGCCTGTGGAGAAAGCGGTTGAACACCTGAAGAAGGTCGCTATAAAGGACTCTGCAGTCAACTCTGTCGCGAACGGCTCCGACCTTGGAGCCTCCGGGATCTCGAAACTCCAAGACGGCATAGAGGAAGATGAAAGAATCGCTATAATGACCCTGAAGGGAGAACTCGTCGCTCTCGCCACCGCCGGGATGACCTCGGAGGAGATGTACGATAAAGACGGTACCGCAGCAAGGCTTGAAAGCGTCCACATGGACCCTGGGACCTATCCCCGGAGGTGGAAACAGTGATAGAAACATTGCTGAGAGCGATAGACCTGAAGGAGGAAAAAAGGACCGGGTGGGAGCTGCGCGAGATAGATGACCCGGAGTCGGTGGCGGACCACACCTGGGGCGTGGCCTTTCTCTGCCTCGTATTCGGCGAAGAAGATATAGACATTGACAGGGCCCTTAAGATGGCCCTGATACACGACCTGGCAGAGGCCGAGACCGGCGACATACCCACCCATGCGGTAGACGCAGAGACAGATGTAAGTCCCGGCGAAAAAGAGGAGATGGAGACAGAGGTGATAGAAGATTTCTCGGAGCAGCTCGGAGCCCCGCTAAAAGAGCTATGGGAGGAATACGAGGCCCGCGAGACAGCGGAGGCCAGGTTCGTCAAGGACATGGACATGGTGGAGATGTGCCTACAGGCGCTGAAATACGAGCGAGCCGGAAGATACGACAAGGAAGCTGCCAACGACAACTTCCAGGAATACGGCGACCTCGACGAGTTCTTCGCCACCACGAGGGATAGGTTCAGCACTCCCACCGGCAAAGAGCTTTTCAGGGAGATAGAACAGAAGTACAGGGCAGCGAAACAGGAATAGCTTATAAGATACTTGCGCGGAAATCCATTCCCAGAACTGACTATTTGCCGGGGTTCGAAACTCGTAAGAGTTTCTGTGCCACAGGCAAATCTATTTGCCGGGGTGACAGAGTCTGGCCGAATGTGCCAGCCTGGAAAGCTGGTGGGCGGTAACAGCCCTCATGGGTTCAAATCCCATCCCCGGCGTGAAACGTTGGACGGGATTTGATGTGAGAAGCTCCCAGAGGCGAGCTTCGGGTTCAAATCCCATCCCCGGCGAGCAAACCTTTCGAAAAGGTTTGAGCCAAAGAAAAATCTTAGCCCTAAAACTGATGACTCTTCTTCCCCATATAGTTCTACATGTCAGGACCTCATCCATCCAAGATCGAGCTTGAGGGAGCGAAGGTGTACGTCCACACGAAGAATGATAGTTCGGGTTCTACGAACATCCACATAGATATCGAGCACGAAGACCTCAACGATATCATAGAACCCGGCGAGAACACCTTTGTGGGTGGTAAGAAAGGCGGCGTCTTTATCGGCCTCAAGAGCGAGATGATCGAGAGGGCGAAAAACTGGGTCGAAGATAAGGAATAAAACCGCTTGCCGGAAACCTGAAACATGGGAAGCAGGATAGAGGAGTTCCAGGGCACTCATGAAAAAAAGTCGGATACCGTCATAGCTGTAGGCGGCCCATCAAAGTCCGGCAAGAGCACCGCCGCCGGACACATCGCCGAGTTCCTGGGTATAAAGCATTTCTCCGCCGGCGACTTCTTCCGTGAAATCGCAGAAGAAAGGGACATGACTGTAGAAGAGCTATCCAAGAAAGCAGAACGGGAAACCGACATAGAGGTGGACCGCAGGACGCTGGAAGCCGCCCTGGAAAACGACTGCGTTATAGATGGACGTCTCGCAGCCTGGGTACTGGGAGATCACGCGGACTTCACCATCTACCTGACGGCGGATGTAGAAGAGCGGGGCCGACGGCTTGCAGAGCTTGAAGGTCTCGAACTGGAGGAGGCGGTCAAGAAGGTAAGACAGAGGGACGAAGACAATAACAGTCGCTACAAGAGGTACTACGGCATCGAGGTCCCGCAACCCGGGATGTACGACCTACTGCTGGACAACACTGAATTAAGTGTCGAGGAACAAAAAAAGGTCGTGGAACAGGTCCTCAGGCAAAGATTCCCGGAGAGAACTCAAGGATGAGCTACGAGATACTTGAACACACCGCTGACGTCAAGTTCAGGGCGACCGGTAAGACGAAGGATGAAGTATTTTCAAGTGCGGTCAAGGCATTCGGAGAGGTTGTGGGAACAGACCCGGAAGCAGGCGAGTACCGGCACAGCATCAAGGTCGAGGCCGAGAACCTGGACGCGCTCCTGTTCGACCTTATGGACGAGCTCATCTTCCTCCAGGACACTGAGAACGTCGCCGTATGCCACGCCGAAGACCTTGAGGTGGAGGAGAGAGGAGACGGTTTCACCCTCAAGGCGACAATCTGGGTAGACCCCATAACCCGCGGCATGTCTCTGCTCGACATCAAGGGACCGACCTACAGCGAGATGCTGGTCGACCACCGGGACGGCCACTGGGTCATCGAGACCGTGCTCGACATCTAGTCGTATTACATAACCCCTTTTTTTAACCGAATAATGCTATTATGTATTACAAAACCCCAGCTTCTAAAAATCTGGCGCTACAACCCGGGGAACATGGAACCCGAGAAAGTATCTGAGAACATCTACGATATAGGTAAACAGGACGACATGAGGTCCCCGGCAAGGGTCTACGCCTCTGAAGAGCTGCTGGAAGAGATAAAGGGCGACAGGACCCTGGAACAGGTCAGGAACGTCGCCACCCTGCCCGGGATACAGAAGTACTCTATAGTACTTCCCGACGGCCATCAGGGCTACGGCTTCCCCATAGGAGGAGTCGCCGCGGTAGACAAGGAGGAAGGCGTCATCAGTCCTGGAGGCATCGGCTACGACATAAACTGCGGTGTACGCGTCCTCCGAACAAGCCTGTCATACGACGAGATAAAGGGCAGGGAGGAACAGATATGCAACATACTGTTCAGCAAGGTCCCCACCGGGCTGGGAAAGGGCGGCTATATAGACACCGGCAGCCAGGACCTGGAGGAGATACTCGCGAGAGGTATGGAATGGATGCTCGAAGAAGGGCACGCCACCGAAGACGACCTCGAACACTGCGAGGAGAACGGGTGTCTGCCTGGCGACCCTTCCAAAGTCCCGGAGGAGGCAAAGAAGCGAGGCATTAACCAGGTGGGCTCGCTGGGCTCCGGCAACCATTTCCTCGAGGTCCAGCGCGTCGCGGAGATATACGACGAGGATACAGCGAGAGACTACGGCCTGGAGGAAGACCAAGTCCTGGTAATGATCCATTCAGGCTCCCGCGGGCTCGGACACCAGACCTGTACCAACTACCTGCGAAGGTTTGAGAAAGAGTACCCGGAGATCGTGGAAAGGATACCCGACAAGGAGCTTATCTACGCACCCATAAAGGATGAACCAGCTGAAGACTACCGGAGGGCGATGTACGCCGCCGCGAACTACGCCTGGGCCAACAGGCAGGGCATAACAGCCGCGGTCAGGGAAAGCTTCAACCGCATCTTTGACGATGTCGATGTAGAAATGGTCTACGATGTCTGCCACAACATCGCGAAGGAGGAGGTTCACGAAGTCGACGGCGAGCAGAAAGAGCTACTGGTCCACCGGAAAGGCGCCACCCGGGCCTTCCCTGCGGGCCGGGAAGAGGTGCCGGAGGCCTACCAGGAGACCGGGCAGCCCGTGCTTATCCCCGGTACCATGGGGACTTCCTCCTACATCCTTCGTGGAGGTCCGCGCTCCCTCGAACTCAGCTTCGGGTCGACCGCGCACGGCGCTGGCAGGCTCAAGTCGCGTACACAGGCGAAGAAGGATTACTGGGGTGGCGATGTCCAGAACGAGCTGAAACGCGAGGGGATATACGTCAAGGCGCAGTCAGGTTCGACGATCGCGGAAGAAGCACCGGGAGCCTACAAGGATGTTGACGAGGTGATACGTGTCAGCCACGAACTCGGGATAGGTGAGAAAGTGGCCCGGATGATTCCCATCGCGAATATCAAGGGCTAGTCCTCCACCTGTTCCTCTATCTCTTCGAGATCCTCCATGAGGCTGGCCCTCCTCTCTTCAGTGAGCTTTATGTAGTCCTGGAAATCCTCCTTTGATAGTATCCCCTGCTGGTAGTTCTCCTGCATCTCCTGCTGTTTCTCGTTTATCCTGTGGGCCTCCTGCTTGATGGCCTCAACGTGCTCCTCCAGACTGTCGTACTCTTTCTCTTCCCTTCCCTCTTTCAACCGCTCCTTCATCTCGGCGTAGTCGTCCCTGTAAAAACCGATTTCTTCCTTGGCCCTCCTGTGGGATACGTAGAAGTAGTATATCATCCCTAGGCTCAGTACGACAGCCAGCGCCCCGGCAAGACCCAGTATATATCCTATACCCTGACCTGAGACTCCAAGATCGGGAAAGAAACCTGCTGTGGGCGGTAACATAGCTACCAGAGCCAGAGAAAAGACCCACAGGCTTCCGGGAAGCGAATCCATTTTACCTCCATCCAGGTAAAGAATTATCCTCGTCGAATAAAAAGTCGAAGGGAGAGATTAAAGCCTTTGCTTCCAACTCTACCCATGTCACTAGAAGAAATAGAGCGTTCCTATCTTCTCACAATGAGAAGTCAGGAAGAGATAGAGGACCTCCTCTCAGAAGAGATAGAGGAGATGCTTGAGGATGCAAGCGTGGAAGAGATCCGGGAGGAAGTGAGTGGACTTGACAGCGAGGAATTCCGGGAGCTTGCTTTTTCGGTACTTGAGCAGTTCTAACAGGCACATCCTATTTATAAAAGTTAGCTGTGACTGTTGATTTACTTCCAAGAATTCTTGGAAGACAAGCCTCTCCGAGGCCTCTGGAACGACTAAGGGGTCGTTTACTCGTAACATCAACAGGTGAAACTTGATGCCAAAGAAAAGCAGGTCACGCAGCGGATCGCTCGGGTACAAGCCCAAGGTACGAGCCAGAAGGATGTACCCCGAAGTATCTAGCTGGGAGGACACGGACGAACTAAAGCCACTGGGATTCGCGGGCTACAAGGCCGGGATGACCCGCGTCCTGATGATTGACGACCGAGAGGGAGCGACCCAGGGACAGGAAGTGGCGGAGGCTGTAACGATACTTGAGGCACCTCCACTGAGAGTCTACGGGGCGCGTTTCTACACGGAGGACCCGAACTCGGGAAAGCAGGTTTTCACCGAGGCGTGGACAGAGTCCCCGAGCAGCGAGCTACAGAGAGCCGCGGACATACCGAAGGAGGGCAACATGGATAAGTTCGAGATGGCGAAAGATAACAGCGATATCATAACTGACGTGAGACTTCTCGTCCACACACGGCCCCAAGAGTCGGGTATCTCCAGGAAGACCCCCGAGAACTTCGAGCTCGGGATAGGCGGAAGCGTAGAGGAGAAGCTTGAGTACGCCGAAGAGATGATAGGTAAGCAGGTCGAGTTCGGCGATGTATTCGAGGAGGGAGACTACTCGGATGTAATCGCGGTTACGAAGGGCAAGGGCGTCGAGGGGCCTGTACAGCGGTACGGCATCAAGAAGCTGACCCACAAGACACAGAAGAAGAGGCGGAAGGCCGGCAACGTCGGGCCGTGGCATCCCGCGAAGCTCTCCTGGAAGATACCTCTTCCCGGACAGCAGGGCTTCAACAACCGCACCGAACTGAACAAGCGCATCGTCTCGCACGGCGATGCAGAAGAGGTCCAGAAGGAGGGAGGCTTCAAGAACTACGGGGAGCTGAAGTCGAACTACATCATGGTCAAGGGCTCGGTTCCAGGACCTGAGAAGAGGCTAGTAAGGCTCAGGACCGCACTGAGGAAGGACGAAAAACCCGGTAAACCAGAGATAACACACGTGGAGAGATAAAGATGAGAAATCAGAGATTTTCGACTTTCCAGAAAACACCGGAGGTGTTTTCGTAAGATGGCAGATCTACCCTCACAGTTCAGCGAGAGAGTAAGGCCCGACATAATGAAGCGCGCTGTGCTCTCCATCCAGTCGAAGAACAGGCAGCAGTACGGCTCGGATCCCGATGCGGGGCTGAAGCATGTCACCCGTCTTGTCAAGCGTAGTAACACCTTCCGCTCTCAGAAAGGGCGCGGCATGTCAAGGACTCCGAAGAAGGTGATGCTCAACCGGGGTTCGCAGTTCATGTGGGAAGGAGCAGAGGCACCTAACACCAGGAGCGGCCGGAGAGCCCATCCTCCCAAGGCAGGAAAGGATTTCGAAGAGGAGATAAACGACAAGGAGCGCAGGAAAGCGATCCGCTCCGGGATAGCCGCGACTGCGGACGAGGAACTCGTCCAGGAAAACCATGATTACGAAGGCGAACTCCCGATAGTGGCGGAAGACATCGAGGACATCGAGAAGACCTCCGAACTGGAAGGAGAGCTGGAAGATCTCGGGCTCGAAGACGAACTTGAGAGAGTTAAAGAGAAGAAAGTGAGAGCGGGAAGAGGCAAGTCCCGCGGCCGGAAGTACCGCAGGAAGGTCGGCCCGCTGGTCGTTGTCGAAGAGGACGGGGGCGTGTTCAACGCCGCATCCAACCTGCCGGGGGTCGAGACGGTCAGGGTCGAGAACCTGAACGCCGAACTGCTGGCACCCGGAGCCAGACCGGGCAGGCTGGTGATATGGAGCCAAAACGCCATGGAAAAACTTGAGGAGGAAGAGCTCTTCCTCTAGGTGGATAACGTGGAAACAGAAAAAGCCTGGCAGGTCATCGAGAACCCGCACCTCACGGAGAAGGCTATGGACAAGGTAGACCAGCAGAACACTCTGGTCCTGATAGTCGACCTTGACGCGGACAAGAACCAGGTGAAAGACGCGGTAGAGCACCTTTTCGATGTCACAGTTAAAAAAGTAAACACCGCTGTAACACCACAGGCCAAGAAAAAGGCCTTCGTACGGCTCAGCGAGTCTGACGACGCGATGGACATCGCGACCAGGCTGGGAATGATGTAAGGTGAAAAGATAATGGGAACGCCGCTAAAACAGCAGAGAAGGGGCAAGGGATCCTCGACCTACCGGTCGAACTCGCACCGGGGAAGAGGGGATGTCGAGCACCGGAACGCAGAGATAAAGGGAGAGGTAGTTGACATAGTCCACGATCCGTCAAGGACTGCACCCGTAGCAGTGGTGGAGTACGAGGATGGCGAGACCAGAAACGTGCTCGCGCCCGAGAACCTCCAGGTAGGAGATAAAATCGAGATAGGTGTCTCAGCGGAAGTGGAACCAGGCAACACACTCCCCCTAGGTGAGA
>CAZAII010000026.1:0-10429 GCA_964485165.1 uncultured archaeon
GAGCTAGTGGTCCACAAACTTCACGAAGTTTGATCACTTTAAGCCATCCCTGAATGGCTTCCGGCTTATGCAGTCGGCCCGGTGTGCGAGCCTCATCCTACAGGTAGTAGAGGGATGGTGCAATCTAAAAAAGGCTTTCTCTCATTCGAACGGCGGCTCGACTATCTCGCCGTCGAAATCCTCCAGCAGTTTCCGCAGGTGCTTCGTCCTGTCTACTATCTCCCTCCCCGCGTGGGAGTCAGTTCCTAGCGTGAAAGGTATCTCCTCTGTTACCAGTATCCGCCGGAACTCCGGCAGGGGATGTACTGCCTCGAGTCCGTGAAGACTTCTTCCAGCGTTCAGCTCCGGTAAGGTGTCAGAACTCCTGAACGCTTTCGCTACCTTCTCGTACTGGCTGGTCGTAGCCTTCCCGCGGAGGTGAGGGTTCCTCTCAACCAGGTCGATGTGGGCCGCGATGTCGACTATCCCGGATCTCACGAGTGATACGAGTTTCTCGAAGTAGTGGTCTACAAGCCGGTGGAGCTCCTCTTCCTCAAGCTGTTTGAAACGGTCCACGTCGTGGATGTTGGCACCCTCCAGGTAGTGAACGCTGCCTATCAGGTAGTCGAACCCCGCCTCGTCGACGAACTCTGCTATCCGCTCCTCATCCTCTGGCTCGTAGTCCATCTCCGCGGCGTCAAATAGGTTTACATCTGTCCGCTCTTGGATCATCTCTATCGCCCTCCTTCTCCGCTGGTAAGTTATATCCAGGTTGAATCCCAGGACCAGTCTCGATCTCTCCATCCCTTGCCCGGTCAGCACGTTACAGTGGTCCGCGAGCCCAAGTTTCTCCACTCCTGCGCGCTCCGCGGCGTTCACCATCCTGTGTATCATGTCGCCATCGGAGTAGTTGGTGTGGACGTGGGCGTCGAACTTCATGTGGAGCTGTTACTGCAGAAGCTTTTAACCGGTTACTCGCCCTCCATCCAGTAGATGGGTTTCTGGTAGTAGTCCAGCATCTCCGAGGTCAGCGAGGTGATATGCTCGGCCCCGAGCTCGGAGGCCTGGCGGTCTATATGCTCTATGCCTGCCTCGACTCCAGGAGGGAGGTAGTCCAGCTCGAAACGGGTTTCGGGCTCGTACATATGGTATAGAGCGTTCATGTAGCATTCCGCGTTCGGATTATCGCCCTCTTCCAGGAGCGTATCTATACGGTCGATGTACCTCTCCGCTATCTCCCGTCTCTGTACCATGAGGACTCAATGATCGCTGAAAGTTAGAAGGGTTTCCCCGCGGCTCCTGATTAGGTTAATAAATCTTCCAGCCGAGTAGTTGTTTATAGGTTCTAGGTGAAGTTTAAACGATGCAGATGACGCCGCAACAGCAGCAGTACGACCGCGGGATAACCATCTTCTCCCCGGACGGTCGTCTGTTCCAGGTAGAATACGCGAAAGAAGCAGTAAAAAAAGGAGCAACAGCGCTCGGTATAGTCTACGATGAGGGAGTTATACTGGCCGCGACGAGAAGCACGGAGGACCTCAAGGTGAGGAACCCTGAGAAGGTATTCAAGGTCGATGACCACATAGGGCTCGCGACCTCCGGGCTAGTCGCGGATGGACGCACCCTCGTGGACGAGACCAGGAACGAGGCCCAGCGCTACCTGATGACCTACGACGAGCCCATCCCGATGAACGTCCTATCCAAGTTCGTCGCCGACAGGTGCCAGCAGTTCACACAGTACGGCGGCGTCAGGCCCTACGGCGTCTCCACCATCACCGGAGGAGTAAAAGACGGCGAATCCAAGGTGTACCAGACCGATCCCTCAGGCACGCTGACCCAGTGGAACGCGATCGCCATCGGCAAGGGCGGAGAAGAGGCCAACGAGCACCTGGAAAGCGAGTGGAGCGACAGCATGGAGGAAGAAGACGCTATGGGCCTCGCGGTCCAGGCCCTGAAGAGCGGTGAGGAAGACATCGACACCGAGAACATCGAACTCGCAGTTGTAACCGAAAACGACGACTTCAGGATAGTGCAGCCCTCCGAACTCGACGATAGGGGCCTCGGGGCCTGAAAAAGAGGTTTAAACTTCAGGCACCACGGTTCGTGTATGGACACCTCCGACGCCATCAAGGTCCGTTACTCCGGCGACAAAGACTTCCAGATACTTGTAGAGCCAGAGCTGGCCAGGGAGGCAAAACTGGAGGGCGAAGAACTCGACATCCAGCGGCTGCTTTTCGTCCAGGAGGTCTTCACCGATGTAGAGGCGGGTGAACGCGCCTCCATCGACGAGCTTGAAGACGAGTTCGGGACCAAGCAGGTGATGAAGGCCGCGGAGCAGATCTTCGAGAAAGGCGACATGCAGCTCACCACCGACCAAAAAGCGGATATCAGGCAGGACAAGCGGAAGCAGGTCATAGACATGATCGCGAGGAGGGCCCAGGACCCCAAGACCGGCAACCCGCATCCGCCACAACGCGTCGAAAACGCCCTGGAGGAGGCCGGCTTCCACATTGAGTGGAACTCCGACGTCGAGGAGAAATTCCAGGAGGCTGTTGACGCCATAAGGCCCATCATACCCATCTCGCTAGAGGAGAAGACCGTCGCGGTCCGTATACCGATAGACGTGGCGGGGAAGGCCTACGACAAGCTCCAGAACGTCGCCGATGTCGAGGAAGAGGAATGGGGCGAGAACTATTTCATGGCCAAGATGACCTTACCCGCGGGCGTACTCACCGACCTGATGGAGGATATACAGGAGATAGCCAAGGGCAAGGCCGAGGTTAGAGAGATTTAAAGCTTAAGATTTCTACGCCACTCGATGGCCGCCTTATCGATAGAAGAAACCGCCAGAGCGGCGGAAACACTCGAGGATCTCTACCACCGGATGGAAGAAGAGGGGTCAGGATACACCTTCTCACAGGCGGTAAAGCCAGACAAGGGCTATAACAGCTACACGGAGGACGGCTTCCACATAGACGGCGAGAAGGCAGACCGGGTGCTCGAGATGGAATCAGAGTTCGAGGACTGGCGTGACTCGTTCAGGACCCTCCCCTCCCTCAGCGACCTTGGCTACAGGAGGTTCCGGGAGAGAGCGCCGGAAGACCTGGAAGAGTTGAGAGACATGAAGCTCCAGAGAAGAGAACTGATAAGAGGAGGACTTGACGGAAGGGACGCCGTGGAGCGCTGGGGCAAGCGGCTCGGGAAGACAGGTATGGGAGGAGGTTTCTCCCTCGCCATCTGGGACGGCCTGAAAAGCGAGCTATCCTTCATAGGAGGGCTCGGCGTTGTGAGCGGTTACGGGGTGAACGAGGCCGCCAACCGGTACGGCGATGGTATAGACGAAGCACTTGACGAGAAGATAGACGAGGCCGTAGACATCGAGACAGGGAAGTGGGTTGTCAACCACTACGGCGACCTGCCGGTAGTCGTGACACATCAACTACCGGAACAGACGCTCGAACAGCCCGAGCTGTTCTACGAACACTCAGAGTTCGTAAGGACAAATCTCAAGACCCCGATCCCGTACGTCGATAGATGATACCGAATCCCGGGAGCTTATAAAAATCTTGCTGTGCCCTACTACCATTATAAAGCAGATTTTCTGTGAAGAGAAGAACAAGACTAACTTTGAGGTAAACAACGTTATGACACGTGTAAAAGATGAGAAAGACCTAGTTTCACCTGGAGACATCGTTTTCGAGGGCAGTGATATCCGACCGCATTCAGGTGTGTACCAAGCAGATGACAAAATCAGATCCAAGTACGTCGGAGTAGTAGAATACTCGGGCTCCAGTGTCCGTGTGGTGCCGATGTCCGGGCGCTACATCCCGGAGGAAGGAGACATAGTCATAGGAGAGGTCTCCAGCGTCGGTTTCAGCAACTGGCGTGTCGACCTTAACTCGCCCTACGATGCGATGCTCAAGATAGACGTCGCGGTGGACGAGTACATCGATCTCGACGAGGACGACCTCACCGACTACTTCGATGTGGGCGACGCGATAGTCACAGAGATAACCGCCGTTACCGAGGGCATGGACGTCAACGTTTCCATGGAGGATAGACGTTGCAGGAAGCTGAGAGGCGGACGGATAATCGAGATCGCGCCCTCCAAGGTGCCGAGGGTCATCGGCAAGAAGGGGACCATGGTCAAACAGATAAAGGAAAAGACAGGTACCAAGATAATCGTCGGGCAGAACGGCCTGGTCTGGATACAGGGCGACAACCCTAATCTGGCCGCCAAGGCAGTTCACAAGGTCGAGAAAGAGGCCCACACCCGCGGCCTCACCGAGAAGATAGGTAACTGGCTCGACGAGCAGAGAGGTGACAGCTGATGACGGAAGATGAAGACATGGAGTTCTTTGACGAAGACGGGAAAAGGATGGACGGAAGAGAAACCGAGGAGGTCCGTGAGACCACGATGAAGGTCGGGGTTCTCGACGAGGCCGATGGAAGCGCGATGGTGGAGACAGGCAACACACGCGTGATCGCGTCCGTCTTCGGACCGCAGGAGCTTCACCCGAAGCACCTGCAGGAGCCGGATAGAGCGGTTATAAAGATGAGGTACAACATGGCGCCTTTCTCAGTCGACGACAGGATGAGACCGGGTCCGAACCGGCGTTCAAAGGAGATCGGGCTGGTGGCGCGACGAGCGCTCGAACCCGCCATCGAACTCGAGAACTTCCCCAAGGCGGGGATAGACATCTCGATGGAAGTCGTGGAGAGCGACGGCGGAACGAGGGTAACCGGTATAAACGCTGCCGCGCTCGCACTCGCTGACGCCGGCATCCCGATGAAGGGTATGGTATCCGCGTGTGCCGCCGGAGTAGTCGAAGACACGCCGGTCCTGGACGTCGACGGGCCGGAGGACAAGTACGGCAACTCCGACATACCCATCGCGGTCATCAACGGAGGAGACGAGATAACCCTGCTCCAGATGGACGGCGACATATCCAAGGAGACGCTCGAAGAGTGCATCAGCCTCGCAAAGGAAGGATGCGAGCAGCTCTACGAGCAGCAGAGGCAAACCCTGATAGAGAAATACAAGGAAATCAGGCAGGAATAGGAGGTGAAAAGAAAATGAAGCTCAACCAGAAGACGATAAGGAAGATGGTAAAGGAAGGCGACCGCCTTGACGGGCGCGACCTCGACGAGTACCGCGAGATAGAAGTTGAACCCCACTACATACACGAGACAGCGGAAGGCTCCGCGAAGGTCTCCATCGGCGACACGCAGGTCATCGTCGGTCTGAAGGTATCCGTCGAGGAGCCCTACCCGGACCGGCCCGACCAGGGAACCATTGTGACCAACGCGGAACTCGCACCGATGGCCGCGAGAGAGTATGAGTCCGGACCACCACAGGAACCCGGAGTCGAGCTCGCAAGGGTAGTCGACCGCGGCATCAGGGAGTCCGAGGCAGTCGACCTGGAGGACCTCTGCATCGAGCCAGGTGAGCAGGTCTACACCCTGTTCCTCGACATCCACGTCCTGAACGACGACGGCAGTCTGATCGATGCGGCTTCGCTCGCCGCGATGACCGCGCTAAAAACCGGTTTCATCCCGCCCGTCAACGATGACGGGACGCTCGACAGGGACGAGAAGTCGATGGATGTTCCACTACAGGAGGAACCCATAACCGTCACCGGACACAAGATAGAGGATGAAATCATCTGGGACACCACCAACAAGGAGGAAGAAGCTCAGGACGCACGACTCACAGTCTCTCTCAACGAGCACGGCAACGTCGTCGCGATGCAGAAGGGTGAAAAGTATCCCTTCACGCAGGAAGAGGTCATGGAGATCGTGAACCAGGCAGAGGAGAAAACCGCGATGTTCCGCGAAATCCTGCGCGAAGCGACCTCAGAATAAAAAGTTTTTCCTTTCATCTTACTTTCAGGAGGTCTCAAACCGCATGCCACGAAAGAACAGTTCATCCAAGAGATTCGGCGCCCGGTACGGGAGCAAGACAAGGAAGAACGTCGATGAGGCGGAAAACGTTCCCGAGGGCTACAAGAGAGTGGCCGCCGGCATCTGGATAGACGAAGACGGCAACAAGGTGGCCGGTGGAGCCTACAGGCCCGACACCGGCGCAGAGGAAACCATGAAGAAGGCCCTGCAGCTCGAGACAGAGGAGCTGGAAGAGGCCAAGGAAGAACTGGAGGACGAAGAGTGATGGCGGGATACAGGTGCGTCCGGTGTGAGGAAGAGGTAGAAATCGACCCCGTAGAGGAGAAGATCATCTGCCCCAAGTGCTCCCACCGCGTACTGCTCAAGATGCGAGCAGAGGACCCCGAAAGGGTAGAGGCGGTCTGATGCAGGCGAGCCTCCGGTTCGAGACGGAGAACGCGGAGAAGCTGGAAAAGGTAGTCAGTATCAGCCTTGAGTCGAAAGGCCAGACTGAATACAAAACCGGAGTGGAAGGGGACGAACTCACAATCGATATAAGCACCCGCAGACTAGGCGCGCTCCGGGGCTCGACAGACACCGCTTTCAGGCTGATGTCGCTGGCGGAAAAACTATACTAGGTGATAGATCGATGGTAAACGAATACAGCAGTTCTCGTAAAGGTGGTTCAAATGAGTGAGAAAGACCCCCAGCAGGTCCTGATGGAGATGCAGCAGACGCAGCAAAAGCTCCAGCAGGTAGCTATCCAGAAGGAGGAGACTGAGACCGAGCTCGAAGAGATAAGGAGAGCTCTCGAAGAACTGGAGGAAGAAGGCGAGGGCAATGTCTACGAATCCGTTGGCTCTATAATGGTCGAAAAGGACCGTGAAGAGCTACAGGAAGATCTCGAGGAGAGGACGGAAGACCTCGAAATCCGGAAGAAAAGCCTCGCCAAGAAAGAAGAGAAACTCCAGGACAAGATGAACGAGGCCCGGGAAGGCTTCCAGTCAGGACTCCAGTAGGTGAGCCCCCATGGCAAACATAGAATCCGTAACGTCCAGGATGAGAGATATTTCTGAAAGGAGCTCACTGCCTTCAAACGTTTCAGAGATGCTCGAAGAGGCCGCAGAGATACTGGAGGACGTTGACAAGGAATTTTCCGTCCGGGTGAACAGCGCCGCCTCGATACTGGACCAGATAAGCAACGACCCCAACATCAAGCAGCACACCCGAACCGAGGTCTGGAGCCTGGCATCAAAGGTCGAAGGCCTGGAAGAGGACTGAAAAAACTATAAAAAGTTGGCAGAGCCACTTTTAACCAAGAGGTAATACCAAGAAATGCCCCTAGACTTCTTGAAATCGAAAGACAGTGAAGAAAGCCTCATCGAAGAAGACTTTGTAGAACTCGACGCGAAAACGGCCGAGACTGACGAGAAAGTTGTCATCCGCGCCGCCACACTCAAAGAGTTCGGCGACGTCGAAAAGGTGCAGGAACACCTCAGGAACAACCACATCGTATGGGTCAACATCAACCCCCTCAAAGAGAAGGACATGACCGACCTGAAGCGTGCGGTCAAGCGCCTGAAGAAGACCGTCAAGTCGATGGATGGCGATATGGCTGGTGTCGACGAGGACTGGATAGTTGTCTGCCCCAGTTACGCGACCATCGCTAGAACGAGCGACAAGGTCGACAGCGAGTAAAGGCTACTCCTCATCAGCGTCGACGAACCCAAGCTGTTTCCTGACCTCGGATAGCTGCTCGTCGATCCTGTCGATACGTGAGATTATATCTCCAGTGCCGAACTCCACGAAATCTTTCACGCACTCCCTGCAGAAGATCTGGTCATTGAACTCCACAACGTTTTCCGGCAGGTCATCAGGTCTTTCACCGCCGAACTCTATCAGCTTCCCGCACTGGTCGCATTTTATCTCGTATACCATGGGGGGAAGTTGACAAACCAGAAACTTAAAACTAGATGTCCAGCAGCCCCACCAGGCTCCGCACCACCGGCAGGCTGTAGATGGTCGGCCCTGTTCCCTCAACGGGTCTGTCCCAGTCCAGCGGTGAAAGCTCCTCTGTCCTCAGCCAGTTCCTGTTCACAGGCCTCACATCGTATTCGTAGTTACCCGTGAACACCAGCTGGTTACGGTCCTCCCTTATACCGACAGCAGTACCTGACGGTTTCTCACCCAGTAGCTCGGCCCGGGCATCAACCTGCTCCAGCCTGTACTCAGGGGTGGAGCCACCCCTGTTTCGCCTGTGCAGCCTGCCCCGGAGCATCACGTCCTCACCATCGAGCTCCGCGAGAACATCATCGAAACCGTCAACAGCATCGACCTCCGCGGCCTCAGAACCCTGGTATAGTACACCTTCCGAGAGAAAACCCTCGTACCATCCAGCAGGTTCCCGGGAATACCTGGCAAGATTATCCTCCAGTGAAAACCTCATCCTCCCTCCCCTGCAGGAGAAGTAGGAGGGTACTCTTTTATCTCCTACCCCTGAGACGTATCACCTATGTAATACATAAAATGGCTGTAGCCCGATTAAACACTTTTATGTATTACATCCTCAGTTCAGGCGGGTGACCTCGAGGTTCTGGGGCGCTGACGTGTCGATATGCATTATCTTGTGGAGGCTGCTGGCCAGCGAGAAGCACTTCGACTCCTCGCCGTGGTTACAGAGTACCCGGTTAGGGCTGGAACGGAGGTTCTTGGCGAAGTTGATTATCTGCTGGCGGTCGCTGTGGGCCGAGAAACCGGAAACAGTTACGGTGTCAAGGTTGATGTCCACGCGCTTGCCGTCAAGCTTCACAGTCGAGCGACCCTGCTGTATCTTGTTGCCGAGGGTGCCAGAGGCCTGGTACCCTACAAAGATCATGGTGTTGTCAGGGTTCTCCGCGAACTCCTCCAGGTAGGACAGGACCGGGCCTCCCGTGAGCATGCCCGACGTCGCGAGCACTATGCATGGACCGTCGTCGTACACCATCTGGCGCTCCTCGTTGCTACCGATCGACCTGAGCTGCTCCTTGAGGAAAGGCGAGTCCTCCTCCCGGAATATCTTCCGCTGGACGTTCTTCGACAGGAACTCCGGGTAGGCGGTGTGAAGGGCGTTGGCGTCCTTTATCATGCCGTCAACGTACACCGTGTAGTCGAAATAGTCCCGGTCGAGTTCGTCCGCAAGAAGACCAAGGATTTCCTGCGACCGTCCGACTGCGAAGACAGGGACGATGACCTTGCCACCCTTCTTCAGCGTCTGCTTTATCTTCGACAGGAACTTCTTCTGGGCCTCCTCACGGGGCTGCTGGCGGTCATCTTTCCCGCCGTAGGTCGACTCCGTTATCATCGTTTCCACCCGCTTGAAGTTGGTATCTGCCGGCCTCAGCATCTCCGACTCGTCGTAGTTGTAGTCACCGGTGTAGAGGATGTTGTGGAGGCCCTCACCGATATGGAGGTGGACAAGCGAGGAGCCCAGGATGTGGCCCGAGTTCCTCAGCGTCAATCTCATATCCGGCGTTATGTCCGTCACCTCGCCGAAGCCAGGTGTTATCGTCCGTTTCACCGCCTTCTTTATCGCGCTCGAGTCGTAGGGCGCGTCGACACCCTCCTTGTGCGCGATACCTATGTAGTCGAGCGTCAGCATTATCATGAGGTCGCGCGTCGGCTTGGTGCAGTAGAGAGGGCCATCGTAACCCATCTTGTAGAGGTAGGGTATCATGCCGCAGTGATCCATGTGGGCGTGGGAGAGCACGACCGCATCCAGGTCCTGGAGGTCGAGCTCCGGGGCGTTCAGGTACGGATAGTTGTCTGGCGTTCCAGGCTCCGCGCTCGGGTTTATGCCCGCGTCCATCAACACGTTTGACTCCTCTGTCTGTACAAGGACGCAGGAGCGCCCGACCTGCCTGAAGCCTCCAAGCGAGGCGATACGTATCCACTCGTCACCGACCGATTTCTCCAGTCTTATCTTCTTTCCGACATCATGCAGGAACTTCTTCCTGAACTCCGGGTCCTCGACGGTGAGTTCCCGCGCACGGTTAACTATCTTCGACTTTATAGCCGGAACGCGCTCAACCTGCGGCGCCCAGAGCGTTGCTTCCTTTATCTCATCGAGGCCCTCGCCGTTCTTGCCTATCACCGCTCCCGGCTTCCTTGCCCTGATAATCATCTTGCCAAGCGATGGCTGAAATATCACGTTCTCTATGCCCGCTTCGTCTTCCACCATCTCCATCAGGCGGTCCTCGGCGACCTCAGGGTCCTTGAATATCTTGGAGGACGGCCGGACTTCGACGCGCTTCTTCAGGGATGAGACTATCTTTTTCACGGCATCCGAGTTGTCGAGGAAGAACTCCTGGCTGGACGTATAGATGACTATGTCCGATGCCTCGAAACGCAGGTCTTCAACGTTCGCGTTCGAGGGCAGAAGCTCCTCTACATCTTCCAGTTCTTCCATTACAATCATCTCTTAATTCCGATCAGGTGCGGGCCAAAAACTATCCGATCTATTTGAGGTGGGACTCGACTTCCATCTCTTCCAGCATCTGGAATCCCTCGTCAGCGGTTATCTCCGCGACCG
>CAZAII010000027.1:0-10173 GCA_964485165.1 uncultured archaeon
GCGCCAGCGTGACGACGTAGTCCGCCCTAACATGCGTCCCCAAGGGTTCCCCTGTATCTGGATCTATGCCACTCGGCACATCCACGCTGACCACCTGCGCGCCGGAACTGTTTAAGTCTTCAATCATCGAGTCGAAAGGCGGCCGGGGTTCTCCTTCCAGATTATAACCTATCATCGCATCAAGCACCACATCATCACCGGAAAAATCTTGAACCCGGATATCGACACCCAGCATCTCAAGTATCTCGAGCTCCTCCCTCCTTATGCCGTCAAGTTGCCTTGTCGCCAGGCTGACAGAGACATCGAAGCCCCACATATACAGCCTCCTGGCCGCTGCAAGACCGTCTCCTCCGTTGTTGCCCCTACCTGCCAGGACTGTAACCGAGCTTCCCCGCTCGAACTTTTTCCGGATAAAATCCGCTATCTGGTAGCCCGCGTTCTCCATCATCCGGTAGACAGTGATACCGTACTCCTCCGGAACGACCCAGTCGACCTCCGACATCTGCTCTGAAGTCAAAGCCGGTATCTCCATCCTATCACTCCAGGACGATCTCTCCCTTGATATCAGGCTCGTCAAAAGCATCCTCCCAGTCTTCCAGGCCGACCTGTAGGTCAAGTATCCGCTCTACGGCAAAGTTCTCCTGGAAATACTGGAGGTGTCCTATCGCGTGCTCGAAGTGTGGCACCGAGCTGTTGACCGAGCCTATAACAGTTTTGTTCCGGAGAACCAGTTCCTCGTGGAGCTTAGCCACCGGCACCTCAGCGGTCACAGACTCGTCCATGGGGAGCCCGAGCGAGACCAGGACCCCGTTCTCGTCCAGCGCGCCCATACCCTTGAACACCTGCTCCGATACTCCCGAGGACTCCAGGATGATATCGAACTCGGCGAGCTCGTCGATACCCGTCTCCCGGTTGTCAACGTATCCAGCGCCGATGCTGTCAAGGATATCCGTCTTCGGATGGCCACGGTCAACGACGTCCACAGCAGTCACTTCGAGGCCCTTCTTCCTCAGCAGCATTGACCCGAGCAGGCCGATCGACCCCGCTCCGAGGACAAGAGCGTTCTCGGGGTACCATTCCATCCTCTGCTGGACCTTGAACACCTCGGTCACTGCCTTGTCCACTATGCTTGTGGGCTCTACTAGCACGCCTATTTCCTCCAGTTCCTCGGGTATTGGCACAAGGTAGTCAGGGTTTTCCTCCGCGAAGAACTCGGCGCAGAAACCATGCGCACCGCTAACACCACGCTCCACGTAGTGATCGACAGGACAGAAGTCAGGCCGGCCGTTGAGGGCGTGCTGGCAATTACAGGTCGGTCTGCGGACGGTCGGCACCACCAGCGCACCCTCTTCAAGCATCTCGGATTCCACGACGCGCCCCACCACCTCGTGACCCATCACGATGCTGTCCTCGCCGTCCGGGAACCTCTCTTCCGCCTCCTCCAGCACCTCTCTATCAGTCCCGTCTATCCCGACCCGGAGAGTCTTTACCAGGGTTCCCTCCACCGGCTTCTCTATGTCTTCAACCGATGCCTTACCGTTCCCGGAGGCGACAAGCGCTTTCACGAGAGTTCCTCCTTCTTACTGGAATACATAAGTGCGGTTTGGATAAAGGTGGTGTGAGACCAGGTGAGAGGAGCTACCGACTTTCCCTCGCCGGTGAACGGGTCGACCTGCTCGGGCAGGAGGCCAGTTTCCAGGGAGTTCTCACAGGTCCAGTGCATGTAGTCTTGCGCCTCCTCAAGCTCTTCGAGGTTTGAAGCAGTCCGCATAAGGTACTGTGCGGCCCAGAGAGTGCATATCACCCACGGGTTGCCCGGGACACGGTCGAAGTCGTCGGTGACATTGTGGTATCGGTCACCCCTGTAGCGTGCTATACCCCCGATCTCGGTTTCGGGCGACAGGTCGTGCATAACCGCCTCCATGGTGTTGGTGAAGTACTCGTCGTCTCCGTCAACCAGTCCGAACTTGATGAGAAAAAATATCTCTGCTCCAACAGATTCATCTAACTCGCCGTCTTCTATGCCGCGGCCGTACCGCTTTTTTTCTTCCGATCTCAGGTTCTCGAGACCCTCCTGCTTTATCTCCGCAGCCCTGTCCCTGTACCTTTCACCGTCTTCTCCCAGGATTTCAGCTATGTCAGCCGCGGCTTCCAGACCCGCGTATACCGAGGCGACCGTGAACGTGGATACGTACCGCCGCTCCTCCCAGAGATCGTGGCTGGGCTCCGGGAGAGAAAGCTCCTCGTCGAAGTAGTCCATCATGAAGTCGGCGGCCGGCTTCACCAAGCCATCCCACTTCTGCTCGAGGATATCTATGTCACCGGTGACATCGTGATATACCTTGAGCGCCCAGATGACCAGCGCGGTCTCGTCCTCCTGGATCGGAAGCTCCCGCTTGCCATCCTCCCCCACCCAGGGATGCCAGGAACTGCCGAGCGACTTGTTTGGGTTGTACTTGTGGAGCATGTAACCTTCCTCCTCTATGACATCCTCCGCGAAGTCGAAGAACGGCCTCACGAGGTCGCTGTAACCTGCCTCTGCCATGACCGCCGCGACTAGTGCTGCGTCCCTCGGCCAGACGTAGCCGTACTTGTCCTGGTTGAACTCGAGGTTGCTCGAGTCATTGGCCGCGGTTATAGCACCGTTATCATTCGTCTGGCTTCTCATCACGAGTATCGACCGCTTCAGCTGCCTCTCTTCATGTTCCTCCAGGTTCGAAGTGTCGCAGTCCAGGGAGCCAAGGAAGCCGCGCCAGCACATCGCAGTCTGGTCGAAGTAGTTCTCTATCCTGTCCTCGACGTGGTGGTTCAGCTCCCGGACCTGGTCGAAGTTCTTCCCGGTGTTTATCCAGTAGTAGATTGTTTCCGAGCTGGCCGGTTCCAGTTCTAACTCTATGCTTATCACGGAGCAGACATCTCCCTGCGCGACCGGCGAACCGTTGAGATCGCCGGCCGAGATATCGCCTCCAGGGTCGCCGCGATATATCCCGTACTGGCTGTAATCGTGGCTGGAACCTCCCTTCTTTTTCACGTCCACCATGACGTACCTCCGGTTCTTGTAGTGCACGAGCCCGTTCTCCTCCGGCCTGAAGACGCAGGTATCTGCCATCCCTGAACCGTACATGTCGAACCTCTGCTCGAAGAATAACTCGACCGTCCTCTGCTCATCCCTGCTGTTCTTCACCTCTATCTCCCTGAGGAATACGTTGCTGTCGCAGTGGACACAGCTCCTGAACTCCATCTCCAGTCCCTCCGCATCATTCATGGCTTTCGACTCGGTGACTATCGTCTCGTCCATGTAGCGTGGCTCGGTGTCCCAGTCCTCGATCCAGGAAAAGCCATCCCCGTGGATACCTACCCTGTTTTTTTCTCCAAGGACATGGTTCTCCTGGCCCGCATACGGGAAATACAGATCGCGGAGCTGGAGAGACGAGTCCAGGTTGACGAGAAGTGAGCCGTTGCCGAGCGCAATCTGCCGGACCATAAGACTTTTTTCCTGACTCTGGTTTTTAAGCTGTAAGATAACCGCGGCACCAGCAAAAGATAACCTATGGGTAACCCTGCCAAAAGAACCTTAAATTTAGCCGAAGGATTCGTCACCATGAAGAAAGCCGTCCTGACTCTGCTGGTCCTTGTGGTGATAGCTTCAGGCTGTTCAAGTACCGCTCCAGCTGATACCGGAAACCCTGACCAGGGTCAAGACCAGAGCCCCACAGACACGGGTTCGAGTGATGGTTCGGAAGGATCCGTGGCCGCGACGGTTACCTACACCGATCAGGGCTTCCAGCCTTCGCAGGTTTCTATCTCGACAGGCGATACTGTCAGGTGGGTGGACGAGGCCAGTAACGATATGTGGGTAGCGTCCGACGAACATCCCCGGCACACGAATTACGCCGGGACCTCCAGAAGTGAGCACTGCGCTGGAGAGACGAACACAGCCTTCGACCAGTGCAGTAGAGGAGACACCTACAGCTTCACCTTCGAGAAAGAGGGCACCTGGGACTACCACAACCACGTCGCCGCTTCTGATGGCGGAACCGTAGTGGTGGAATAGAACTCAGAGTATTTTGTACTTCCATTTAAGTTTCCGGAGAAGATACCAGTAACGCATCCTGATAACATCCTTCAGTCTCCGGATTAGAGAGTGCCGGTAGGCGAACTCTCCCTTGGCGAAGATTGCTGTGTCCCCTAGACTGATGACGACAGGGTAGGTCTTCTTGTTGAAAAGCGCCAGTTCCCGGTCTTCTGATCTATCAACGTTCTCCGCGACTGTGGCAGCCTCCCTAATGGCATTCCGGGCTGTCTTCGCACAGCCGTTGTGGGCACAGTCACCGACGGCGAAGACATTCGAATATTCCTCTGAGGCCATACCCGCATTGACTGGGATGCCTTCATCCCCTACTCCGAATGACTCCCGGACAACTTCCGGTGTTCGGACTCCAGCAGCCCAGAGAACACTGTCCACATCCATGCCTTTACTGTCCCGGAAACACACACGGGAATCCGAGACATCCACCACTGACCTACCCCCCTGGAAAGAGATACCCTTTCTGTTCAGGTAATCGAGGGCTAGCCCGCTGCTCTTATCGTTACTCTCCGGAAGCGGGCGCGTAGCCTTATCAATAAGTGAAACCTCCATACCCTTGCATCCAAGCTCGGTCGCTATCTCGACGCCAACGTATCCAGACCCTACAACTGCGACCGAGTCCCCTTCCTCCAGCTCATCCACTATGGTCTTAGTCTGCTCCAGGCTGTAGGGTATACCTGCTTCTCTTATATCGACATCGTGTGAATGGGGCTCGCTCCCGAGCGCAACCACCAGCTGGCTATACTCATGACGCCCGCCGTCTGTCTCCACCACGTTCCTCGTGGGATAGATGCCCTCCACGTGCTCACGAAGGAAATCGATAGAGGTGTGCTCCAGAAATCCTTCTATGTCAAGTTTCAGTCGATCCTCGGACACCCTGTCACGGTATAGATCAATCAGTCCAGGAGTGAACTCGTGATACCTCCCGCTGTCAATAAGCTTAACCTGCTTCCCCCTTCCAGCTATCTTTATAGCAGTATTAAGTCCTCCAAAACCTGCTCCGAGCACAACAACTTCTTCCATTAGGAAGGAACACGTACCTTTGTTTTAAAACCCATCAGGCTACCACCGAGTTAGTTTAAAAGCCTTCTACCGGACAAGAATATAAGCTATTGATTCATGGCGGGGTGGTGTAGTGGACTATCATCGTGCCTTTGGGAGGCATGGACCCCGGTTCAAATCCGGGCCCTGCCAATTGCATATCTCCAGATTTGATAGGAATGCGGGAAATTCTAACGGAAAAAGGTATAATGATGGTGGAATGGCAGGCACAAATCAATAATCCATAAAAGAGTTGTATTCAAAAGAGACCTATGAATAAGATGGTGGTTTTTTCCATCTCAGCCCTTTTGTTATCGGCTATGGGCGCTGCGGCGAATGAGGTCAATTTAGATGCTTCTCAGGAGATAGCGAGCAGCGCGACAGGGCACGGCGACGATGTGAAGAAGGTTGTAATGACTACAAATACTCCTCCGGAAGTTGAGGCGGCTAACAACGAGAATACCGGTGAGTACGCGGGGGAAACCGAGGTCGATCTTGTAGCATCCGAACAAGGCGATGAAGTGAGCAAAGCAGCACAAGGTCTTGCCAAAAGGCGCAGTACTCAACATGATGAGTTCGACTCGGAAGACAAGCTTTCAGAGCAAAAGGGGCGGAACCCTCAGACAGGGAAGGAAATCAAGATACCGGCAAAGAAAGTTGCAGATGATGGACGAGAACCAGAAGAGAAAGAGGTTGAGAAAATCATTTCAGGTACAGGTAAGGAAAAACCACAGCGCGGCATGGTGTTCAAGATTGTTGATAAAGAAAGCGGAGAAGAATATTTTGTCCACGCTACAGGTCTGATTGATGAAATACGTGACGAAGACGATCTAAGTTTTGAAATTCGTGAAGGAAGGAAAGGAATGAACGCCGTAGATGTTCGACGTACTGATTGAGAGCATATTAATTAAATAAAAGTAGATATCCTTCGCCTACCAGAAGTCGCAGGAGGAATAAAAGATACCAAATTCAATATCCCTTGATTTCGTTTCAAATCCGGGTCCTACCAAAAAATTTTACCATCATATACTAATATATTTCTACTTACAAGCCTTCTAAGATTATATCGGTTTGTGTGAGTGATTTGGTTGAAAGAGTTGAAACACAAGCCAAAAAAGCCTGCTTGGTTAAAGTATATTTTTAAATTCCTAATAGGATTTTATATTTATGAATGAAAGACAATTTTTTGATTTGATGCTTTTTTACGAGGGTAGACTAGAGGAACTAAGAATTAGAATTAATTTTCCCAATGGGAAATCCAAGGTGATACGTCTCTCAGATCTTAAACTAGATTACTCTTCATTAGAGAGCTATTTCCAGGGGCTTTTTGAAACTGAAGCAAGCCAGAATCCCGAAAATGAATTTAGGAGAGGGAGCCTACCGTCTGTAGAGGCATCAACAATAGAAGTAGTTTCTTTAGACAAAATAGAAAAAAAGGGTGTTAGAGTATATTGCTTTATTGAACTAGGAGTTAAAGTAACTGAAATAGGAAACGTTAGATTGGATTTAATATTTGCAAGCGAAAAGTTGGACGATCCGGAGAAATTTGGATCCTTAATTCTGCAGAAAATAAATGAGGATGGCTGATACTTCAGGTAGCGTAGCGATAGCATTATTCTAGAGATTGCAGAGGTGAAACTTAGGTTCCTATCTGATTCATAATAAAATTTTAGGATTTCGGTTCAAATCCGGGTCCTGTCAATTGCATATCTCCAGATTTCTAAGGGTTACCGGTTCTGCCAAGAAGATTTAGCCACTTACAATTTTCATAGTAAGCTAGCCAGTTCTGATTGGAAATCTTCGTAAGCTTCCTCTAAATCTTCACCAGTTCCTCTATATTCACCTTCTCTTCCAACCTGTAGAATATATTCTCCGTTCTTGTACTCGCCCAATATTCCTCCAGTAATACGGTCAAAGTAAATATCGGTTAAACCATCTGAGTATTCGACCTGGTCTTTTGGTTTATCTATACCTAAATAATCTGCTCCTGCTCTTCCTATTGCAATAGGTATACTTGGAGGACCTTCTATTCCATCAGACATCATATCATGTTTCTTCATCTGTTTATTCTCTTGCATTGAATTGCCTTCTGCTATCTTCTTTCCAACATCCGGATTTTCTCTTCCAATTATATCTCCTTCATAAAGAACGATAGAGACACCAACAGGATTATTTCTGCCTGATACAAGCGTTAAGTCATCCTGCTTTAATGCTTTCTCAACGCCTTCCCAACACTCAGTCCTCATATAAATAAATTGTAGAGCAAAATTTTTTATTATTTTAAAATAACAAATAAGCCCGTTGATGGAATCCGGATTCTTCCAATTGCATATCTCTGGATTTCGGTTCAAATCCGGGTCCTGCCAAAATCCTTTCGGATTTTGTGTGGGCCGAGAAAACTTCTGCGAAGTTTTCGACCTCACCAATCGTATTCACATGTTTTAGGTTTTCAACTATTATTGATCTCTACAGACCCAACCGGCTTTGTTAATTTATTCCTTTCTCTAACAGGCTGTTAGAAAAACCGTAAATTTGTTAGAGAAATAGCTACAGGCTGGTATTTTTCTAACAAACCCGACCCAACCACAAGATTTTTAAATATTCGTTACTAATAAGTAACACATGGTTGAGCCCGATAGCAAGATGGATCGGAGAAAATTTCTGAAACTAGCAGGCGGAGCAGGCGCTGCCCTAACTGGTAAAGAAATCCTTGAGAATGATTTTCCCAAGAGGCCCCCAGGGAATGGCTTCTGGGGTGCAGGTATTGCCGGAGACATAAATGAGATGAAGGAGAGAGAAGCAGGGGTCGAGGAACCGATCGAATGGGCGATACGCCAGGGCGACCATCAGAGGTCTCGTATGAGGCCCGGCTATCTGAACACAACCTCTTTGTTCGATATGGATTCTCTAGACGTGGAGGTAGTGAAAGGCGTTGATACCTATGACGTGGATATCGATGTAGATCTAAAGTTTGTCCGAGGAGACTATGAGGATGTCGTCCAACAGGTTCACGAAGACCCGGGTTTCCACGACGCGGTAGAGGTAAGGAATCTTCAGGGGAATCTCGTTCGGGATGATATATTTGCGTATCACAGTGATTTCGACCACGATGGAGGAAATTTCTGGACGTCCGAAAAGACAGGCGTGACTGTAGCGGATTCCCCGGAATCGCTGGAGGAGTTCATCGGCGATGCCCCGGCCGAGTTCATGGCGACCTTCGCCTACGCTGTTATCGAGGAAGGAGAAGTAGGAAAAGGACATCCTTACTGGAACCACGGTTCAGCCGGAATAGAAACGATAGATACGGATTATTGGGCAGAACAGTACGAAGGCCTGGATCCAGGAAAGTACAACGTGAACTTCAACGTCAAGGCAGGAGAAAGGGGAGCCGGAGAAGAAACCTTCTCCTTTGATTACACAGGAGATATCGAGGATGTTACCTATCAGTTCCGATCCAACACCACCAGATTCATTGACGAAGTTAAGGACACAGTAGATGATTATCTCTAAAAACAGGTTCAGGAACCGTTTCTAAGAATTTACCAGTTCAATGCCCGCCCCACAATCTTTTTGAGAAAGAATCCAAACCCTTCTATGACCTTAGCTCTTCCAGCTTCTGCTCCATCCGGGGTTTGATGGGGGTCATGATATAGCCCTCCTCCTCGCTCCCCAGCACCTCGCACCTGTCAGTGTTGGCCCAGCAGTAGTAGCCTGTGTAGGCGCAGAAGAGCGCGTCCAGCCTGTCCTCGTACTCTTTCAGGCCCCTGCCTCTAAGCCCCTCTACTTCTCTTTCGACCAGCTCTGGTGTTGAAAGCGCCGGTTCCCTCTCGCTTAGCCCCCTGATATTCTCCTGGTAACGCACGAATTCTTCCCATATCAGGTCGTAGTCACGGCCGGACTTGTTCTTGTACCTCAGGATACGTTCAAGATCGAAAATAGTAACCATCGCGGGATGGGGATAGACCTCAACTATCTTCCGGGATTCCTCGTACCGGTCGATGTAGGGGTCGTGACTGAATCCCTGGTTCTCCAGCTTCTCCACTATATCCTCTCCCCGGACCCTTCCGCTCCACTGGCTCAGACGCTTCCGGTTCGCGGGATGGGCCCCGGCGTCGTACCTGCTGAAAAGTTTGCCGACAACCTTCTCAGCCGGTCTTCTTCCCGTCTCATTGGGAACTTTTAAAGGAGCATCGACAGTCACCAACGCGTTCTCTCCATCCACGTTGCCAGTGACCCAGTCCAGTATCTCTGCGTCGGTCTCCACCAGTCCAGTCGAAACCAGGGATCCTGACTCCTGGTCGCCTTCTATCAGCGCAACGCCTGTCGGGTTGCTGTCGGACCAGGCCAAATCGATGCCGACAAAGAACATGGTATAAATTGGTTTCCCGGGCTAATAATTGCTCGCTGATTTAAACTACCCATTCAGCCTGAAGTTACAGCGGAGGTGTTTTTCTTGCAAGGTACTGTGAAATTCTCCCACAACAAGAAACGTTACGGCTTCATAGAGAGTGATGATGAAGACGAAGTTTCCTTCCCTGAAAGCGAACTGGAGGGAGAAGAGATAGAGGAAGGGACCGATGTCGAATTCGATACAGAGGAATCCTACAAAGGACCTCCGAGCGGTAGACGTAAAAGAGGTCTAGGAAAGCGATTCCAGATATCCTTTTTTCTTCTGTTCTCCTCCAAAACTAAAACAGTTTTCCACCACTCTTTACCTAGAAGCCGGCAATCGGCGGGGTGGTGTAGTGGACTATCATCGCACGTTCGGGAGCCTCGAGTCCTCTTAAAGAGGACGGGGATTGAGAAGGCCTCTGATCCGAAGATTCCTCGCGGAATCTTCTAAAAGAAGAACCTTCAAGGTTCTTCGTCTTCGACCGGAATACGTGTGGACCCGGGTTCAAATCCCGGCCCTGCCATAGGATTTGATAGCCTCCAGAAAATCTCCGATTTTCGTCGGGGTTCAAATCCCTGCGGGCTCGTTTCACGCTTACCGCGGGATTTGATGTCAGAAGCTCCAGAAAGTGCGAGCTTCGGGTTCAAATCCC